>JBHHYG010000020.1:0-20135 GCA_046757445.1 Acidobacteriota bacterium | reverse complement strand
CCTGGGTCCGATAACCCACGTTAAACCGGGACCAGCCCCTTCATGATTTCTAGCAGAGTGATGAAGGAGACCTTGCATGCGAATCAGCGAAGCCTCGAGGTTCTGGATAGCTCTGTCGATCGGGTTGGCGCTGTCGTTGGCCGTCAGCTCGCCCTCGAGAGGGCAGGCAGGTGTCGACAGCAGTGTCCTGAAGGGGATGAGGTGGCGCCAGATCGGTCCCTATCGCGGTGGCCGGGTCACGGCGGTGGCCGGCGTACGCGGCCAGCCGGCCGTCTACTTCATGGGGTCAACTGGTGGTGGGGTCTGGACGACCGAAGATGCCGGCTTGAGCTGGCGCGTGCTCTCCGACCGCGATTTCTCGACCGCCTCGATTGGTGCTGTCGCCGTTGCCGAATCCGATCCGAGGGTGATCTACGTGGGTACCGGCGAGGCCTGTTTGCGCAACGACATCTCCCATGGTGACGGCGTCTACAAGTCCACCGACGGCGGCAAGACCTGGACCAACGTGGGACTGCGCGACTCCCGCCACATCGCCAGGATCCGTATCCACCCGAGAGATCCCGACGTCGTTTACGTCGCCGCCCTGGGCCACCCGTTCGGACGCAACCAGGAGCGCGGCGTCTTCCGCTCTGAGGATGGTGGCAAGAGCTGGCGGAGGGTGCTCTACGTGAACGATGCGACCGGAGCCTCCGACTTGATCATCGATCCCACCAATCCGAGCATCCTCTACGCGGGGATGTGGCAGGTGGAGCACACTCCCTGGGGGATCTTCAGCGGCGGCCCCGGTAGCGGTCTCTACAAGTCCACCGATGGCGGCGACAGCTGGCGACAGCTGACGCATGGGTTGCCCGCTGGCGACAAAGGGCGCATCGGGGTAGCGGTCTCACCCGTCAACCCGAGCCGCGTTTGGGCCCTCGTCGAGGCGGAAGACGGAGGAGTCTATCGCTCCGACGACGGTGGCGGCAGCTGGCAGCTCCTCAACGACGGTATCCAGGTGCGGCGGCGCGCCTATTACTACAGCCACATCTTCGCCGATACACAGGAGGAGGAGACCGTCTACGTATTGACCTCACCGCTGCTGAAGTCCACCGACGGCGGCAAGACCTTTCGACCGATTCGAGTTCCGCACGGTGACAACCACGACCTGTGGATCGCGCCCGAGGATGATGAGCGCATGATCAACGGCAACGACGGCGGAGCTTTCGTCACCCTCAACGGAGGCAAGAGCTGGAGCCCGGCGAACAACCAGCCGACGGGTCAGTTCTACATGGTCGCCACGGACGACCAGTTTCCCTATCGCATCTACGGATCGCAGCAGGATAACGGCACCGTCTCGATCCCCAGCCGCACGTCGTCGCGCGGCATCGACCAGACCGATTGGTATTCCGTCGGTGGCGGCGAAAGCGGCTACATCGCCCCGGTCCCCGGCGACGCGAATGCCGTTTATGCCGGCAGCTACTGGGGGCTTCTCACCCGCTACGATCGTTTTCGCAACCAAGTACAGAACATCCAACCGTGGCCGGAAATACCGGGAGGCCGGCAGGCCTCGGAATGGAAGTATCGTTTCAATTGGACGTTTCCGATCATCATCTCTCCACACCGTCCCGACATCCTCTATGCCGCCGCCAACGTCGTCTTCCGAACGACCAGCGGCGGCCGCAGCTGGGACGTCATCAGCCCTGACCTGACCCGCGATGACAAGAGCAAGCAAACGCAACGGTTGACGGAGATCTACGACACCATCGTCAGCCTCGTCGAGTCGCCGCTGCAGGAGGGGTTGATCTGGGCGGGCTCCGACGACGGCCTGGTGCACCTGAGCCGGGACGGCGGTCGCCACTGGCAGGAGGTCACTCCAGCTGCGATGAGGCCGTGGAGCCGGGTCAATATCATCGAGGCCTCGCCCCACCTGGCGGCGGCTGCCTATCTGGCCATCGATCGTCACAAGCTGGACGACTACAAGCCCTATATCTACAAGACCGCCGATTTCGGCGACGGCTGGGAGCTGATCAGCGACGGTATTCCCTCGTCGACCTTCGTACGCACCATCAGGGAGGACCCCAAGCGGAGGGGGCTCCTGTACGCCGGCACCGAGACCGGCCCTTATGTCTCCTTCGACGATGGGGAGCATTGGCAGAGCCTGCGGCTGAACCTTCCGGTGACGCCCATCGCCGACCTGACGGTCAAGGACGACGATCTGATCGCCGCCACCCACGGGCGCTCCTTCTGGATCCTCGACGATTTGACGCCCCTTCAACAGCTGACCCCGGAGGTGCTGGCCTCGAAGGCGCATCTGTTCCGACCCCGGGCTGCCTACCGGCTGCAGCCCTCCCGCGGCCGCTCGACCGGCCCGCGCGGGCAGAACCCGGCCAACGGCGTGGTCGTCGACTACTACCTCGGAGACGAACCGGAGGAGGAAGTGACGCTGGAGTTTCTCGATCCCCGGGGCGATCTCATCAAGCGGTTCTCGAGCTCATCGGCGAGAAGATCGGCGCGGCCGCCGGCGAGCAAGGGTATCAACCGCTTCGTCTGGGACATGCGCTATGCCGGTGCCGAGGGGATCGAGGGCGGCACCTATCTATTCGGCGGCAACCTTCGCGGCCCGAAGGCCGTGCCCGGCACCTACAGTGTGCGGCTGCGGGTCGAGGAGCATTCTTTCCTACAACCCTTCCAGATCAAGAAGGATCCCAGGGTTTCCACCGCTCAGCAGGGTTTCCAAGCGCAGTTCGACCTGCTGATCGAGATCCGGGACAGGCTCTCGGATGCCCACCGTGCCGCCAATGAGATGTTGGATATTCGACGCCAGCTAGAAGGCGTGAAACAAGAGGCCGGCGATCTACCGACCGGTGAGCCGATTGTCGCCCAGATCGAACGGCTGGACGATCAGCTCAACAGCGTTCTCCACCAGGTCGTCGAGCTCCGCTTCCGGGGGATCGACGATCAGATGCTCCTCTATCCGGTGCAGTTGAACGTCAAGATCGCCTACTTGCAGGGTGTGGTGGCGAGCGCCGATCAACCGCCCACCGCCCAAGCCGTCGCCGCCTTCAGGGATCTGTCGGCGCAACTCGACGCACAGCTGGCGCAATGGAAGCGGATCGTCGACGAAGAGCTGCCGAAGCTGAACGAATCGTCACGGCGGCTGAGGCTACCGGTCGTCACCGTGCGCTACTGAGCTTCCGCGTACGCTGTAAACAGCGTCGGTCTTGGCGGCCATGATGAAATCGTTACGGTGCAGGCCCCCTATCTTGTGGGTCCACCAGGAGCTGGATCGCCCGTGCTCCCGTTGTCTTGCGGCCTCCACGTTGATATCGTGGTAACTCTATAATAGCAGCGCGGTTGCTGGGCGCAGTCTCACACCTCCGAAGCGGATCCCGCTCCGCCACTGCGGTGAAGTCGCTACGATCTGTCTAGCCTGCATTGCTCATCGGGCTACGTCGCGGGGGCGTCGTCAGGCCCCCGCCGACAAGGCGCGGGCGCAGGCGTATTTGACAATACGTCGAGCAGACCGAGCCAGCGCAACGCCGTCGACGCGGGCCTATCCGCACCCGCAGCAGGCGACCGATGAGAAATGCGGGCTAGAACATAGGGAGGCATCCAAATGAGGAAATTGCTCATCCTGTCGAGTGCCGTCTTGGTCGTCGGGTTCGGCCTCACGAGCCTGCAGGTGCCAGGTGCCCTCGCCCAGGAGGGCGAAAAGGCTGAGGTCACCCTGACCGGCTGCCTGAGCGCAGGAGAGACGGAAGGTTACTTTGTCCTCACCGACGAGGAGACCGACGAAGAGACACAGGTGGAGGCGGCCAAGGAGGTCGGCATCGGCAATCACCTGGGCCACAAGGTGAAGCTGACTGGATCTTGGGAGAAGAAAGAAGAGGGCGAAGAGCAGCGCCACTTCCAGGTGACCAAGATCGAGCACATCTCTACATCCTGTAAGCGGCCGGGCCAGAGCATCCGGTAACCAGGCTCACGGCAAGGCCAGCACCTGCGATGTTCAAATGCAGGAACTACGCCATCTGGAAGGCCCTGGCGCGGAACAGGAAATCGACGATGTTGCCCTCGTGCGGCTGCAGCCAGTTGAGCTGCGTGGTGGGCACCGGGCCGAGGTTGAGCCGGTCGATCTGGGTGGCGTCCAGCAGCGCCCGTCGGAAGGACTCGTCCTCGGTGATCGCCGTGGCCACCAGCGTCGGGCCGATGGAGCCGATCATCTTTTCCTGCGGGCAGGAGACCACAGCGACGAAGGGAAACATGTACTCCTTGTGGGCGGCGGCGGCCTCGGGCGCTTGGCAGTGCAGTACCGTGGGGCGCAGGTAACCGCAGCGCTCCTGGCTGATGAGCCGGTCGCCGTCGCGGTAGCCGGCGGTCACCTCGGAAACGCCGGGCTCCTCGAGCGACGCGTCGATGTCGTTGCAGATGGCTTCGGCCTGGCCGGCGACGGTGAAGGCGGCCAGGGCGGCGTCGGGGTCGTCGGGTAGCAACGGGGCGATGGGGCCGAGGCGCTCGGCCAGTGCCTCGGCGATTTGGCGCGTGTGCCGTGAGGCCCAGATACCCGAACAGTTGATGCAGCTGCGACCGCTGTTGGCCAGCACGCTGTCGATCATCAGGTCGAGGTACTTTTCCCAGTCGTCCACCTGGTCGTCGCCGATCAGGATCTTGCTGAAGCCGGGCCCGTGCACTTGCACGGCGGGGTTGCTGTTGTACCTTTCGACCGTGGCGGTGCCGCCGAAGATGAGGCTGCGGCGACAGTTTTCCAGCACCGTGGCGCCCACCTCTGCCCCTCCCGGGTAGAGGCAGATCGCCTCCTTCGGCACCCCGGCCTCGAAGAAGGCCTGTGCCATGCGCCATGGCGTCCATGGCTCTTGAGGTCCCGGCTTGAGCACCAGCCCGATCTGTAGCGGGATGATCGGCAGCCACAGGCTATGCACCCCGGGTGAGTTGGAGGGCAGCACCATGCCCAGCACCGGGGTGGTGGCCTGGTAGCTGCGCATCAGGCCGTCCTCCTCACCGTAGCCACGGGTCAAGAGCCGCAGGTCGAGGTTGCGCGTCAGCGAGCCGAGGATCTCACCCATCTGCGCGAGCACGAACTCCAGCTTCTTCATGTTGGCGCGGCAGATCTGCTCGGGCAGGCCGGTGGTGGCGGACTGCTGCACGACGAATTCCTCGGGCGTCTGGCTGCCCTCGCCCAGCGGTAGCTCGGCCGACATGAACAGCTCGCTCGCCTTCCGCACCTTTTCCACCAGCTCGCTGGCCGGTATCTGCCGCAGCAGATCACGGGCCCGCTGTGCGTGTTGCATGTCCCGCTCGATCAACCCGCGGTTGGCCTGGCTGACCTCGGCCAGCGGCTCGCCGCTGGCGAAGTGGACGACACGCTCGACCTCGAGGCTCTTGTACGGCTGACCCCAGCGTAGGATCGGAAAGTGCGTCACCGAACCTCTCCCGCCGCTAGCCCGCATTTCCCAACGGTTTTCGTCGCCCGCTTCACGACCCGTTGAGAAGTTCGGGCTAGGGCCTCGGGGGTCCTTCGCCTTTGGGGCGCCCCTGTCGGATGAAGCTCGATGTGCATGGCTGCTACTTCAGATAGTGCTCGAACCACGCGAGCATGCGCCGGTTGACGTCGAGGGCGTCGGCACGGGAGTGGCGCGAGAGGCTGTGATCACCGTGCGTGTAAATGACGAAGGTCGCCTCCTTGCCCAGCTGCCGCAGCGTGTAAAACATCATCTCCCCCTCGCCGAACAGAATTGTCCGGTCGTTGACCCCGTGCATGATGAGCACCGGGGTGTTCACCTTGTCGAGATGAAAGAAGGCCGACTGCGAGATGTAGCGCTCCATGGCCTCGAAGGGGCCGGCTCCCATGCGCGCCTGGCCGCGCTCGATGTTGATCGAGTCCCGATCCCTGCCGCTGGCCCAGTTACGGAATAGCTCCGGCGGGGTGGCGCGGGAGACGGCGCAGGCGAAGATTTTCGTCTGGGTGATGACATACGAGGTCGCATAGGCGCCGAAGCTTCCTCCCCAGAGGGCGAACTTGCCGTTGGTGATGCCCATGTCGCGGACGGCATTGACCGCCGGCACCACGCTCTTGACGAACGATGTGCCGGTCTCGCCGACCTTCACCTTGACGTTGGGCATGAGCACCGCGTAGCCGTGATTCAGGAAGATCTGGTGGCGCGGGCTGAAGCGGTGGATGCCGGGGGTAAGCTTCTCGTAAACATAGGTGATCACCGGCACCTTGTCGCCCTCCTCGAAGCCGACAGGCTTGTAGAGTAGGGCGCCGAGGCGCTCGCCGTCTTGGTTGTGGAAATAGAAGAGCTCCGGCTTGCTGAAGCGGAAGTGCGTCAGCTGCGGGTTGAGTGTCGTGAGCCGTTTCCGTTCGCCGCTGTCGGTATCGATCAGCCAGAGGTCTGGGGGGTGCGTGGCGTCTTGAATGGTGACAGTGAGGCGGCCGCGGGCGACGCTCAAGTCGCCATAGGTCTCTTCGCCCGCGGCCAGCGCCGCAAGCTTTCCCTCGGAGAGGGAATAGCGATAGAGGGTCTGATCGTAGCTATGGTTGTCGACGGCGCGAAAGAAAACCGACTTGCCGTCGGGGCTCCATACCGGGCTGGAAATTTGATCCTCGATCGAGGCGGTGAGGTTGTGGGTGGAGCCGTCGACGGTGGAGATCAGATAGAGATCCATGAACGGGCGGGCGATGGAGTACATCCCCGGCTGCGGCGGCTCGATCTCCGGGTCCTGCAGCGACCGGTCCGGTACCAGGCTCAAGAAGCTGCTGCCGTCGGGAGAGAAAACCAGGTTGGTCGGCGCGACCTTCAGGCCGACGAGAAACGGCTGCGGCGCCCCGCCCGCCAGGGGGATCACTACCAGCTTGCCATTTTCCCGATACAGGAGCCGGGCTCCATCGGGCGACCAGGAGAGGCTCCTTCCGCCCCCCCCGATCTTGCGCGGTGGCGCCTTTCCCGTCACCGGCAGCAGGAAGGACTCGTTGGTCTCTTGGCCGACGATCCCGAATGTCTCGGGTGAAGGGGCGACGTAGATCAGCTGTCGGCCGCTGGGATCGAGGTCGAAGGATCGCAAATAGACGGGCTCGTCGAGAAGCGTCCGGGATCGCGCGGAAGAAAGGTCCGCCACCGCCAGCCTGGCCATTCGCTTGTTGATGAAAAAGGCATCGCCCGGTATGCGCTTGTCGCTGCTGCGCACGACGCGCACCCGGGGCGGCTCGCCGGGGTTTTTGTCCGCCATGGCTGTGGCATAGACGATCCGCTGGCCGGAGGGGTCCCACTGCGGCGGCATGTAGGGCCTTCCGGAAAAGGTCTCACCCAAGGTTCTCACTCTTCCGGTTGCGCTGGTCCAGACCGCCAGACGGCCGCCGTCCGCCTCCTCGATGAAAAAGGCCAGCTGCTCGCCGTCCGGGGACCAGACGGGAAAGGAGCTGTGTGCTTCGCCTACGCTCAGGGCCCTGGCTTCTCCGGCGCCGGTATCGACAGCCTGAACGTGAACGTAGCCGACGGGTCGTCGTTCCTGGATGTTCCACTCGTCCTGCATATCTGGAAGAACGTAGGCGACCCACTCGCCGGTGGGGGAAAGGGCCACCGGCTGGCCGCCGCTGAAGCCGACGGTCCCGAGCATCTCCTCGGCTGTGAAGGCAGGGGTCTGGAAGGGGGCCGCAGGTGAGACGTGCGAGATGGCCAGAAACACCACTATCAAGGCCGGTGCTGCACGGCCCCGCCTCTGCCCGCTCGGCGCAGGCGACGCCGCTCCACTCGGACCTCGAATGTTTTTCCACAACAACTTCATGATGGTTCGCCTCCCTAGCTCGTCAATACACTCCAACCGTTGTGCTGGAGGCAAGGTGGCTGTGGGGCCGCACGCCGCTGACGCCGTCCCAGGGAAAGGCTTGGTAGGGAGGTTCCCGCTCGCCCTCGTCGCGCTCGAGAAAGCGGGGCAGGAAGAACTCGCGGGTGAGGGTCGTCAGCATGATACGGCCGGTCTCACCATAATCCACAATCCTCTCCGTGTCGTCAGCGCCCACTACCTGGATGACCGCCCGTGGTTGCGGCGCGTAATAGGTGATCTTGTAGCCGTTCTCCGGGCCGCAGGGGGCGCTGGCGGCCAGGCCCATAAGGGTGTTTCCGTAGGTGGGGGTCATGTAGACGCCCTGCAGCAACTCCTCCTGGGCGAAGCGATTCCACTGGGGCGTGAACTCGGTTCCGCCGCAGAAGATGCCACGGATGCCCGCCTCCTTGATGCTCGATCCCTCGCTCTCGAGGCGCAGGGCCAGCACTTCTAGCAGCTTGGGGGTGGCAAACAGACATTTGATGTCATGTCCGGCCGATAACAGAGTCATCGCTTGGTCGATGACGTGATCTTGATAGGCCTTGAGGTGGTCGCTCCAACCCTTGTTGATGAGCTTGACGACCCAGCGCGGGTCGAGGTCGACGCAGAAGCAGATACCGCCACGGTACTGTGCCAGGTGCTCGACGGCCAGGCGCAGCCGGCGCGGGCCGCTGGGGCCCAGCATGAGCCAGTTGGCCGCCGGCGGGAAATGCTCGTCCGGTAGAGTGTGAGAAAAGAGTTCGTAGTCGATGCGGAAGTCGTCGATATTGACCCGGCTCTTGGGGACACCGGTGGTGCCACCGGTCTCGAAGACGAAGACGGGCCGATCGGCATAGGCTTCGGGAACCCAGCGGCGCACAGGCCCGCCGCGTAGCCATTCGTCGTTGAAATGGCCGAACTTCTTCAGATCGTCGAAGCGCTGGATCTCTTGACGCGGATCCCAGCCAGCCTTCTCGGCCCACTCGAGCCAGAAGGGGCAGCCACTCTCGGGGGCGAAGTGGAAGCCGATGATCTCGCGAAGGTGAGCATCGAGCTCCTCTTGCGCTTCCCTCACCCTGGCCGCGAGCTTCGGGTCCTGCGCTGGATTCAGGGTGGCGTTCATCTGGCTCGATCTGTTCCCCGGTCGTTCGGTGCCAGCCAGCGGCCGCTGCAAGATCTTACTGCCGAGTTGAGTGGCGCTTCGAGAAACATCGATGAGCTCTTTCCGTTTCCCTGGAAATGAAGCCGATCCCGCGGTCTCCTCAAGGGGTCATCAATCCTATACCGTGATTGCAGGCAGAAGTGAAGCTGCACGCTGCGGTGTCGGATTCTTACATCCTTGACGCTCGATCCGGCGGGCCTATACTTTGCTTCGCGGAGGGTCTCGCCGGCAGCTCTCCTCCTTCGGCGTCTGCTTCCGCAGAGTCTCGGTCCCTGACTCCAACTCCCCAGCCCGACAACGAGGGCCCGCCATGAAGTTGAGCCGTTTCAAGTGGTTGGCAGTTGCCGCTTCTTTCTTGTTGATCGTCTCCACAGCTTCTGCCTGCTTCGGAGGGGGTGGCAGCAGCGACTGGCCCGACTGGCGCGGTCCCGGCCGTGACGGCATCTCTCCCGAGACTGACCTGCCGGAGAGCTGGTCGCCGGATGGTGAGAATCTGGCCTGGACGGCACCCTACGGTGGCCTCTCGACACCCATTGTCCTGGGCGACCGGCTGTACCTGCAGAACGGCGCCGGTGAGGGAAAGGACCTACAAGAGCGGGTGCTGTCTCTGGACGCCAACACCGGCGAGCTGATCTGGGAATACAGGTTCAACGTCTCGCTCAGCGATGTACCTCCCCGACGCGTGGGGTGGGCATCACCGGCCGGCGACCCCGACACCGGCAACGTCTACGCCTTCGGCATCGACGGCACACTGCTGGCCCTGTCGCCGGAGGGCGATCTGCTATGGCAGCGCTACTTGCCGGAAGATTTCGGCCTCATCACGACCCACGGCGGCCGCACCGTGTCGCCGCTCATCGAGTCGGGCTACGTGATCGTCAGCGCCCTCAGCTCCGGCTGGGGCGCGCTGGCCCCAGGCCGACACCGGTTTTTTGCCTTCGACAAGGCCAACGGTGACCTCGTCTGGCTCACCACCCTGCCGGGTCCACCCTTCGATACCACCTACTCGCCTCCCATCGTTGTCGACAGGGACGGCATGCGGCTGATGATTACAGGTGGCAGCGACGGCGCTGTGCATGCTCTCCAGGTCAACACCGGTAAGCTGGTCTGGAGGTACCCGATGAGCAAGCGAGGAATCAATTCGGGAGTGGTGTTGCGAGGCGACACGGCCATCGTCTCGCACGGCGAGGAAAACCTTCGCAGTAGCGAAATGGGCTACATCGCCGCCATCGATACTCGTGGCACAGGGGACTTTGATGAGGAGCGGGTCAAGTGGGCCCAGACCGGCCACCTGGGCGGCTATTCCTCACCGGTTTTCGACGGCGACCGTATCTATCAGGTGGACAACAGCTCCAACCTCGTGGCCTTCGACATCGACTCGGGCGAGAAGCTGTGGACGCTCAATCTGGGCACCCTCCAGCGTGCCTCGCCGGTGCTGGCTGACGGCAAGCTCTATGTCGGCTCTCAGAACGGCACCTTCTACATTCTCCGTCCTTCGGCGCAGGGAGCAGAAATCCTCGACAAGGACGAGTTCAGCACCGAACAACATCCCGTGCAGATCCGCGCCTCGGTGGCTGTCGCCCACGGCCGCATTTATTTGGTCACCAGCGAGGCGATCTACGCCATCGGCAGAGGCACGCCGGGGCCCTCGGCCCCCGTGGCGCGTGCGGGCAGGGCCGTCTTGCAGCCCAGCTCCAGCGGTACGCCGGTACAGCTGCAAGTGATCCCCGAGGAGTTGGCGATCGCTCCCGGTGACACCGTGCAGCTCCAGCTGCGCTCGTTCGACGCCAACGGTAATCTGATCCACTCCGACGTAGCCAGCGAGGCCTCGTGGTCGATGGCACATCTCGAGGGCGAGTTCGAGCAGCCGGGGATGTTCGTCGCCTCCGCCGAAGCCATAGGTCAAGCGGGCCAGGTGACAGCCACTCTGAATGGCGTGTCGGGCGATGCCCGTCTGCGGGTGATCCCGCCGCTCCCTTGGCAAGAGGACTTCTCCTCCCTCGACAGATCCCCGCCTCAGTGGATCAACGCCGGCATCAAGTTCGAGGTTCGTGACGTGGGTGGTAACAAGGTTTACGTGAAGAAGGGTGACAATCCATTTCTGAAGCGCGCGCGGGTTTATATGGGACCGTCCGACTGGTCGGACATGGCCGTGGAGGCAGATGTCAGGTCGGTGATACAGCGTCGCCGCATGGGCGATATCGGCGTCATCGCCCAGCGGTATGCGCTGATCCTGTTCGGTAGCAAGCAGACCCTCGAGCTGCAGAGCTGGCAGACGGAAACCACGCGCACCGTTTCGATCCCGTTCTCATGGCGACCCGACACCTGGTATCGGATGAAGCTCCGTGTCGAAAACCTCCCCGATGGAGGCGTTCGAGTGCTCGGCAAGATCTGGCCGGTCAATAAATCGGAGCCTGTGGATTGGACCCTGGAGAGGAGCGATCCTCACGGTGACACACATGGCAGTCCGGGGATCTATGCCGACGCACATGCGGAAGTGATGTTTGACAACTTGAAGGTCACGTCCAACCGATGATCACGAAGGGGCTGTCTGCGATGAAGACCAACGGCGCCGTTGCAACGACGACAGGTAAACCGGCATGGCGGAAACCGCCGCTGCGAGCATCCCTCATCATCCCGGTCGCCGCCTTGGTCCTGGCCATGGCGCTGCTATCGATATCGGTTTCTGGCACCGCGGGTGCAACCCTCCCTTCTCGCGTCGCGGCGTTGGCCAAGACCATGGCGCTCGAGGCCGAAGATTGGCCCATGTGGGGCGGCACGCCGGACCGCAACATGGTGTCGGAGATGGCCGGCCTGCCCGAAAGCTGGGACATCGACACCAACGCCAACATCAAGTGGACGGCGGCGCTGGGCTCGCAGAGTTACGGCAACCCGACCGTCGCCGGCGGCAAGGTGTTCGTCGGCACCAACAACGAGGCGCTACGTGACCCGGAGGAAGGCGGTGACCGGGGTGTGCTGATGGCCTTCCGCGAATCCGACGGCGAGTTCCTCTGGCAGGCGACGACAAAAAAACATCCGGCCGGAAGGGTACACGACTGGCCATTTCAGGGTGTCTGCTCTTCCCCTCTGGTGATCGGTGACCGTCTCTACTACGTCACCAACCGTGGAGAGGTGGTGTGCCTCGATACCGAGGGGTTTCGCGACGGCGAGAACGACGGCCCCTATAAAGGTGAGGAGCTCAGCAAGGAGACCGATGCCGACATCGTCTGGGTCTTCAACATGATCGAAGAGGTCGGCTCCTTTCCCCACAACATGTCGAGCTCTTCGCCGGTGGCCTACAAGAACCTGATTTACGTGAACACCTCGAACGGCCAGGATGAGAGCCACGTCAACGTCCCTTCACCCCTGGCCCCTGATCTCATCGCCTTGAACCGGCATACCGGCAAGCTGGCTTGGGAGGATTCGCCCGTTGGAATGAAGATCCTGCACGGCCAATGGTCGGCTGCGGCGGTGGGTGAGATCGCGGGCGTCATGCAGGTAATCATGGGTGAGGGGGACGGTTGGGTACGCTCCTACGCTGCGCTCACCGGCAAGCAGCTGTGGGAGTTCGATACCAACCCCAAGGATGCCGTCTGGCCGCGCACCCGCAACAACGTCATCAGCACGCCGGTCATCTACAACGACCGCGTCTACATCGGCAACGGCCAGGACCCCGAACACGGCGAGGGCGTGGGCCACTTCTACTGCATCGACCCCACCAAACGGGGTGACATCACCGAGAGCGGCAAGGTATGGCGCTTCGACAACATCCGCCGCACCATCTCCACCGCTGCCGTCGACGACGGCATCGTCTATGTCCCCGACTTCAGCGGCTTCCTGCACGCGCTCGATGCCGACAGTGGCGAAGAATACTGGGTGCACGACACCTTCGCCGCTGTTTGGGGGTCGCCGCTGCTGGCCGACGGCAAGCTTTACCTCGGCGACGAGGACGGGGACGTGGTGGTGTTGAAACCCGGAAAAGAAGAGGTGGTGCTGGCGGAGATGAACATGGGTAGCTCGGTCTACAGCTCGCCAGTTCCCGCCGATGGCGTTCTGTTCATCGCCGGCCGCAACCGGTTGTTCGCGATCGAGCGGCAGTAGTTCGGGCTAGGAGATTTCCGCCAGGGCGGCCAGGTCTTCGTTGCGTCCTAGCAGCACGAGCTGGTCGTCCGCCCCGAGGGCAGTGTCGGCGGTCGGCAAGTGCAACGGGCTGCCGGGCGCCGCTGACTCTCGAATGGCGATGATCTGCACCCGGAAGCGCTTGGGAAGCTGGAGCTCGCCGAGGCTCTTGCCCACGAATGCCGCCGGTGTGCGCACCTGCTCCACCGAATAGCCTTCGGTGATCGGCAAGAAGTCGATCAAGTTGGGTGAGGAAAGCTTGTGGGCCAGGCGGCGCGCCACCTCACGCTCGGGGAAGACCACCCTGGTGGCGCCGACACGCTCGAGGATTCTGCCCTGCGAGCGCGAGACCACCTTGGCGTAGATGCGAGGGACGCCGAGCTCGGCGCAGTGCAAGGTGGCCAGAACGCTGGCCTCCAGGTTGTGGCCGAGGCTGATCACCACACACTCGACGTCGCCTACGCCCAGGGCCTCGAGGGTCTCGCGATCCGTGGCATCGGCAACCACGACGTGCGCCAGATAATCACGCAATAGTTGTGCCTTTTCCGAGTCCCCATCGATGGCGATGACGTCGTGGCCGATCTTCTGCAGCTCGATCGCCAGGGTGCTGCCGAAGTTGCCCAGTCCGATTACCGCATAGTGTTGCATCTACGCCCCCTTATCCCACCAGGACACGTTCCTCTGGATACCTGTAAGCACCGCGGCTGCGGACTTGCCCGAGCGCCACAGCCAGGGTCAGGGGGCCGATCCGGCCCGCAAACATCAGCAAGATAATGAGCAGGCGCCCCGGCGCGCTGAGCGTCGGCGTGACGCCGGTTGTCAAACCCACCGTGCTGAGCGCCGAGACCGACTCGAACACCAGCTCGATGAACAGCTGTGACTCCTCGGCGCTGGCGCTCACCGCCGCCGGCGCCCTGACCACCGCCGGGCCCGCAGCGCCCTCGGTGACCAAGAAGATGGAGATGGCCACCACCAGGGCGGTGGCCGCCGCAAAGATGACCGTGACGGCGCGCCGCACATCGGCCTCGGCGATGGTTCTGCGAAACAGGTCGACGGATTCACGTCCTCTCGCTCGTGACCAAACGAAGGCTATGAGGGTGCCCAGGGCGGTGGTCTTCACCCCACCCGCGGTAGAGCCGGGCGAGCCGCCGACGAACATGAGGAGCACGATGACAAACAACGTTGCCGCGTGCAAGCCGGCGATGGGGATGGTGTTGAAGCCGGCGGTTCGAGGGGTTACAGCTTGGAACGCCGCGGCCATCAGGCGATCGGATGCGCTCAGGTGAGCCAAGGCGCCGTTGGCCTCCAGCAGGTAGATGGCGGCGGTGCCGAGGAGTAGCAGGGCCGAGGTCACGGCCAGCACGACCTTGGTGTGCAGCGTCAGCATGACACGATGGCGCTTCCGTCGTGGCCTGAGCAGGCTTGCCAGCTCCGAGATGACCGGAAAGCCAAGCCCGCCGGCGATGATCAGGGCCATTACCGTGAGATTGATGGCGGTGTCGTGCTGGAAGCCGGTCAAGCTGTTGGACATCAAGGAGAAGCCGGCGTTGTTGAAAGCAGAGATGGCGTGAAACAGGCTGGCCCCGAGGGCCGCCAGGACAGAATCGGCCGGCCAGCGCCAGGCCAGCAGGATCGTTCCTACCAGCTCGAACGCCGCAGTCATCACCATGACGTGCAGGATGACGGCCCGTAGGTCAGGCGCGCCGTCGGGGCTCAGCCCGTCGGCAACCACCATCCGGTGGCGCAACCGCAGGCGCTTGCCCATCAGCACCAGGGCCAGGGTCGAGAGGGTCATGATTCCCAGGCCGCCGATTTGGATGAGGGCCAGCACGATGGTCTGGCCGCCGAGCGACAGTGCGGAGCCGGTATCGACGACGACGAGGCCCGTGACGCAGGTGGCCGAGGTTGCCGTGAACAGGGCGTCGAGCCAGCTCAGCTGCTGGCCGGCACTGGCCCAAGGGGTGTGCAGGGCCACCGTGCCCACGGCGATGGTGGCCGCGAAGGCGACGGCGATCACTCGCGCGGGCGACCAGCGTCCCCACAAGTAGGTGCGTTGCATCAATCCACCAGCGGATCGCAGCCGCTATCGGGTCTTTCGGGAAGGGTTAGCCGCTGGAGCCATACCATATAATGTTCTTGCCGGGCACGCTCGCACCTTATTCGTAGTCGCCCTTGCTCGGCAACCTCCCGCAACAGGCTCGTCTCGTCTATGCTTCGTCTCTCCTGGTGCTATATTTTGATAGCTCAAAATACCTAGCCACGGGGAACGGCCCGATGATGCATCGACCACCAACGCACAAGGAAGCCCGCTCGCTTCCCGAAGTTCATGAAACCGTCAACGTGCCGTTTCGGGCATCTCTGTGGCGCCGCTGGTTGGCCATCACCGGCCCGGCGCTGATGGTGTCGGTTGGCTACATGGATCCGGGCAACTGGGCCACGGACCTGGCCGCAGGGAGCCGCTACAACTACCTGCTGATCTGGGTCCTACTGATGTCCAACCTCATGGCGATCCTGCTGCAGAGTCTCGCCGCCCGGCTCGGCATCGCTTCTCGCCGGGACCTCGCGCAAGCCTGCCGCCGCGAGTACCCACAGTGGGTGAACCTGCCGCTGTATGTCCTGGCGGAGATTGCCATCACCGCCACCGACCTGGCCGAGGTGATCGGCTCGGCGATCGCGCTGCAGCTTCTGTTCGGTTTTCCGCTCCTGTATGGGGTTGCCATTACGGCCTTCGATGTGCTGCTGCTACTGGCCTTCGCTCATCTGGGTATCCGTAGGCTAGAGGCACTGGTCTTCTCGTTGGTGGGGACCATCGGCATCGCCTTCATCATCGAGATCGTGTTGGCCAAGCCGGACTGGGGCGGCATCGTGCACGGCTTTGCCCCGGCGCTTCCCGATAGTACAGCCCTTTACATCGCCATCGGTATTCTCGGCGCCACCGTCATGCCCCACAATCTCTATCTCCACTCCTCGCTGGTACAGACACGGCAGGTGGGCCGCTCTCGGGCGGAGCTGCGACAGGCGATTCATCTCAACAACGTTGACTCGGCAGTGGCCCTGAACCTCGCTTTTCTGGTCAATGCCGCGATCCTGGTGATGGCGGCGGCGGTCTTCTTCCGCACCGGTCACTACGAGGTGGCGGAGATCCAGGACGCTCACAGACTGCTGGAACCAATCCTAGGGGCGACGATCGCGCCCATCGCCTTCGCCGTCGCGCTGCTGGCCTCGGGTCAGAGTTCTACCATCACCGGCACGCTGGCGGGGCAGATCGTCATGGAGGGATACCTCAACCTGCGCATCCGCCCCTGGTTGCGGCGGCTGCTGACGCGGCTACTGGCGATCATCCCGGCCGTTCTGGTGATCGTATATTTCGGCGAGGGCTCCACCGGCGGCCTGCTGGTGTTGAGCCAGGTGGTGCTGTCGCTGCAGCTGCCGTTCGCCGTCATCCCGTTGATCCATTTCGCATCCGATCGGCGGCGAATGGGCGAGTTTGCAGTCGGTCTACACTTGAAGGTTGCCGGCTGGCTGGTGGCTGGGGTCATCGTAGCGCTCAACGCCAAGCTGGTGATCGACGAGATCTCCGCCTGGACCCGAGAGGCCGTCTCGGCATGGAAGATCCAGGTGACCGTCGTGCCGCTGGCAATGGCACTGGCACTGCTGCTGGTGTACGTCTCCTTCCAGCCTCTGCTCGAGCGTCTCTCCTTGAGAAAACGCCCGGCTCCTGCGATGGGCATTCACGATCGTCCCGAGCTTCCGAGCGCTGAATTGTCGCAGGCGGAGCCCTATCGTCGCGTCGCCATCTGTCTCGATTTTTCCGGCGGCGAGGAGCGCCTGCTGGCCGCAGCCCTCGGCGTCCTCGCCCCGCACCACCCGCAGCTATGGCTGTTTCACGTCGTCGAGAGCGCAGCGGCCAGAGCCACCGGAGCGCAGGTCGCGGATCTCGAGACCAGGGCTGACCGGTCTCATCTCGAGGGGTACGCTGAATCCTTGCGCCAGGCGGGCTTCGAGGTCGAGACACGCCTGGGTGCCGGCGATCCGGTTGCCGAGCTGCTGCGCCTGATCAAGGGGGAGGGTGTCGATCTGGTCATCCTCGGCTCCCACCGTCACCGTGGGGTCTCCGATCTGATTCACGGCACCACGGCCGATGCGCTACGGCACCGCGTCGAGGTGCCGGTGCTCATGGTGCCCATCGAATGACCCCTGCGCCGCTGGCCGATGGCGTACAGGAAGCCTGCGGTGCGAATGAAGATCTGCCCCTGCGAGATCGCCGGTGAGCTGAGGCAATAGTCGTTGAGGTTGTTCTCGGCAAGGATCTCGAACTCCGGCCCGGCCTTCACCACCGTCGTCACCCCGTCTTCGTTGGTGGCGTAGATCCTGCCGTCGGCCAGCACCGGCGAGGAGCTGTAGGTGCCGGGGACGAGTCGCTGCTTCTCGTAGATGGTCTCACCGGTCTTGGCGTCGAGACAAAACATGATCCCCCGATCGTTGACCACGTAGAAATACTTGCCGTCGGTGACCGGGGTCGGCACGTCTGAGCCGTAGTTGAAGGACCACAGCAGCTGCGTCGACTTGTCGTCGCCGGAGCCACCCACCTTCAAGGCCAGGATCGGCCTCACCCTGGAGGATGCGTAGACGATGCCGTCCATGATCACCGGCGAGGCGACGATGCGGTTGTTGCCGCGATTCTGTGGGTTGAGCCCCTCGGCTCGCCACAGTTCCCTGCCGGTGTCCGCATCGTGCCCGGTGACGACATCGCCACCACTGATGACGATCTCCACGTTGCCGTCGTATTTCAGCAAGCCCGGAGTGGTGTAGGCATCGGGAGATTCGCGGCGCGCGTTGGTCGGCCGCTCCACTCGCCAGACCGTCTTGCCGGTTAACTTGTCGATGCGCATGAGGTAGGAGGGATCGTCGGTCTTCATGCCGTGCAGCACTTGGACGAATAAAGCGTCTGCGTACAGCAGCGGCGAGGAGGCGTAGCCCCAGTTGAGCCCGAAGCGGCCGTAGTCGGCCTGGATGTCGCGCGACCAGATCTCGTTGCCGTCGAAATCGAAGCCCTTGAGAATGCCGGTGCCGGTCATCACCCAGACGTGCTCACCGTCGGTGACCGGCGAGGGGGACGACATGTTCTGCTTGCGCTCCCGGTGGTCACCGGCGCTGAGAAGACGCTCCCACAGCACTTTGCCGTCACCGCGGTCGACGCGCCAGAGGTTGAGGTTGGTGCCGTCGGCGACGTTCAGGAAGATACTGTTCTCCCAGATGATCGGCGTCGAGCCGCTCCAGGCGGGCATGGCCAGCTTCCAAGCGACGTTCTGCTCGGTATCCCAACTGGCCGGTAGGCCGCTCTCGTGGCTGATGCCGTTGAGCTCGGGCCCACGCCACTGCGGCCAGTTATCCGCCGCGCCCATGGCCCGCGAAGGTTGCCCCGATGCCAGCAAGAGCAGGGAAATCGAGAAAGCGAAGAATACCTTGTGAACCATGTTCGTCTTGCTGCCAGGGGTGGATCGCTTCGGCTGGTCGGGGAGCACCGATAGGCTACTGCATAGAGGCTGGCCCGGACTACCTCCAGGCAGTTCTGGTACAGCTTGACTGGGCCACAATCGTCCAGGCGGAGTCATGTCGCTCTTCACCTTTACCCGGCCCGACGGCCGGTTGCGCCGGAGCAACCCCTCGCCGGAAGGGAGATGGGACGCTATCATCGCCGGATTGGTTGTTGGCGTCGAGCCACCCCCCAGGATGGGCATTGTAGCTGCCAACGCGGAAAGGTCGAGCAAAGGAACCTGCAGCTGATGCGATTACCGTTGCCGATGGGTCCTCGTGATCGCCCCATGCGCTTCAATTTCCAGGAGGCGAGCGGGGCGCTCGGTGACCTCGGCACTTTCATCCCCATCGTTGTCAGCCTGGTTGCCGTCTGTCACCTCGACCTCGGCACCATTCTTCTCTTCGCCGGCGTTTACAACATCATCACCGGGGTTCTCTTCAAACAGCCCGTTCCTGTGCAACCGATGAAGGCGATCGCTGTGGTGGCGATCGCCGAAACGCTGTCGCCGGGGTCGATTGCCGCTGCCGGCCTGTTGGCCGGGGGGGTGGTCTTTGTTCTCGGGCTGACCGGCGGTGTTGGCCTCGTCGAGCGCTACATCCCGCGCGCCGTCGTCCGTGGCATCCAACTGGGAGTGGGGCTGAAGCTGTTCCTCAAGGGCGTTTCCATGGTTGACGCCACCTCTTGGATGTCGCCCGATGGCTGGTTGGTAGCCGCCGCCGCCGGCACATTCGTGGTCGTGGCGACCCGATCCGAGCGATTCCCCGCCGCCCTGGTGCTCTTTGCTGGCGGTGTGCTGATGATGCTGATAACCAGACCCAGCAGCATTGCCGGCCTCGAGGTGGGCTGGGGCGGGTTAGCGTTTTCGCTGCCGGCAGCGGGCGAATGGCGCACCGGTTTGCTTCGCTGCGCCCTGCCGCAGATTCCCCTGACCCTGCTGAACTCTGTGGTCGCCGTCTGTGCGTTGAGCGCCGACCTCTACCCGAACAGAGGCATCGGCACGCGCCCGATGGCGGTGAGCGTCGGCTTGATGAACCTCGTAGGCTGCTGGTTCGGTGCCATGCCGATGTGTCACGGCTCGGGCGGGCTCGCCGGCCAGTACAGGTTCGGCGCTAGAACCGGCGGCAGCGTTGTCATGCTGGGAGCCGCCAAGATCGCCCTCGGTCTGCTCTTCGGATCGAGCGCGGCGCTACTGATGGCTGCTTATCCCACCAGCATCCTCGGCGTGCTGCTCTGCTTTGCGGGGGCGGAGCTGGCGCTGCCGGCGCGCGACTGCCGCAGCCGCACCAGCTTCCTGGTGGCGCTGATCACCGCCGCCGGCTGCCTGGCCTTCAATACCGCCCTCGGGGTGGTCATCGGCATGGCGGTGGCGTTGTTGGGCATCGGGGCAGTCTTGAAGAGGAGCAACCCGGCGGCCAGCAGCTAGCCCGCACTTCTCAACGGCTCGCGGCTGCGCGAGCGCAATGGCACGCGATGACTGCGTTGCGCTTGCCCCGAGGGCTCGACGTACTGCACGAGTACGCC
>JBHHYG010000019.1:0-20359 GCA_046757445.1 Acidobacteriota bacterium | reverse complement strand
CGCCACCTTCCTCGGTAATGAAGACGTTGCCAGGCTTGAGGTCACGGTGCACGATCCCGGCCTTGTGGGCGGCGGCCAGAGCCTCCGTGATCTCGCTCGCCAGCCGGAGGACCTCCTTCGCCGGCAGTACCCCTCGATCTAAACGCCGCTTCAACGGTTCGCCGGCCAGATACTCCTGAACGATGAAATGGGCGTTCCCCTCCTGCCCGACGTCATGGATCGTCGCGATGTGCGGGTGGTTCAAGGCGGCCGCGGCGCGCGCCTCGCGCTGGAAGCGGACGACGCGCTGCGGATCTCCAGCAAATTCCTCTGAAAGCACCTTGATCGCCACCTTGCGGCCGAGGCGGGTGTCCTCGGCGAGCCAGACCTCACCCATGCCGCCGGCGCCGAGCGGTTCGAGGATCTTGTAGGGGCCGAGGGAGTTTCCGATCATCTCCGTGAGCCAGTCGTGCGGGCAGCGAGGGATTGGGCGGTCATGGACGGAGCCAGGTTCTTACTTGATGGGAACCGGCCCAACTCTATCCGGGAACGGCAGGACGAACAACGGGTGCCAGACAGGTGGGACCCAGCGTCCTCGTGGCCGACAAAGACGGTGTGGGAGTGCGAGTGAAGGGGGCTCGATGACTCGGACGATGGTTCGTTGACCTCCGGAGAGATTTGGTATGTTAGTATGTAAGTATGAAGCGCACCACGATCACGCTACCCGACGAGCTCGCCGAGTTCGTCTCGCGCGAGGCGCACCGGCGCCAAACGAGCGTCTCGGCGTTGGTGCGTGACCTGATCGCGAGGGGGCTGGCGCTCGACTCACCGCGGGAGATCCCCTGGGCGGGATTGTTCGAAGACCCCGAGATGGTCCCGGCGGCGCGCATCGACGACGAGCTCGGGCAGCATTGGGCGGATGATATCGATCGCGATCGTCGATAGCGGCCCGCTGGTTGCCGCCGCCAATCGAGCCGATCCCGATCACCGTGCCTGCCTCCAAGCGCTGCGCGCGCCGGGCCTGCACCTCGTCATCCCCGTGTTGTGTATCGCCGAGGCCGCCTACCTCATTGCCCGGCGCCAAGGGCCACAGGTCGAGGCCCGATTCCTGTGCGGGCTCGAGGGGTTCGAGATGCACGCCCCCACGGGGCACGACTGGAAGCGCATCGCTCAGCTCGTCGAGCAGTACGCCGACTTTCCGCTCGGCTGCGTCGACGCCGCCGTCATCGTGGCCGCCGAGCGGCTAACGACCAATCGCTTGATCACGCTCGATCGGCGGCACTTTTCAACGGTGCAACCGAGTCATTGCGAGCGGCTCCTGCTCGAGCCAGCATAGCCCGAGTCATGGCCCCGTCGGGACCCGCAAACGGTGGCACGTAAACCTCCCGTGCGCTTTCTTGGTATTTCGCTGCGCTTGCCTTGAAAATTATTATGTCTTACCATTACGTAAGAAGAGTAACAATCGGTAAAACTTCGGGCAGGGAGGCGATGAAAGATGCCGGCTAGCAAGTTGAGCAGCAAGGGCCAGTTGGTGATTCCCAAGGATATTCGGGAGTTGATGCGTCTACAGCCTGGAGATCGGATCGAATTCCTTGTTCGGGACGACGAAGAAGTGGTGATTCGCCCCGTCGTGGGTGATCTGCAAGATCTCAAGGGCATGCTCAAGAGGCCGGGCCGCAAGCCGGTGGCATTGTCAGCGATGAACAAGGCTATCCGAAAACGAGCGAGCTCGACATGATCGGCCTCGATACCAACGTGCTAGTCCGCTACCTGACCCAGGACGACCCGGCTCAGTCGAAGAAGGCCACTCGAATCCTCGAGACGGAAGCGGCCCAAGGCAACTCGTTCTTCCTCACCTCCATCGTCATGTGCGAGCTCGTCTGGGTGCTCGGTGAGGCATATGGTTACAGCCGCTCCGAAACGTTGACTGCCCTCGAGCGCATACTGCGGACAGCGCAGTTCGAGTTCGAAGACAAGGATCAACTCTGGCAGGCTCTCGTCGACTACCGGGGTGGAAAGGCGGATTTTTCAGACTATCTGATAGGGCGCCTGGGGAAACAGTCTGGTTGCGAGAAGACGTTGACTTTCGACAAGGATCTGAGGAACACCCGGCTGTTTCGAGTGTTGTAGCTCCAGTAGCTCAGTGAGCAGAGCGCCGGACTTCTGACCCACCCCCTTGTCCTGATCCCCGAAAAGCGATTTCCTTTCCTCCGACCGCGGCGCGATACGGTATCGCCCACGGCACGCGATCCTCTGTCGCTCGCAACCGTCATCGAGACGATGAAGTATCCCAGCGGCCTCAAAGCGCGGATTCTGGCCCTGCTGCTCGGCGGGCTCGCGCTGCCCGTGATCCTGCTGGGGGTGGGCGCCTATTGGTACCTGAGCACATTCGAGACCACGACACGGATGGAGCAGTATCTCGCCGACGTGGCGTTGCTGACAATGCGGCAGATCGACGCCGTGCTCGATCGGGCCGCGGCGGCGACGCGCAGCTTGGCGGTCGATGGAGCGATCGTTGGTGCGCTCGAGGCGGGCGGCGCCTCGAACGAAGCGGCGTTGACCGAGCATCTGAACGAGCTGGTCGGATACCTCGACGTCGCCGAGCTGCTCGTCGTCGTCGACATCGGAGGCCGGCTGGTCGCCGTGAATGACCCCCGCCCGGGCGACTGGCAGATATCCAGCAGTCCCCTTAGCGCCGGCGGGGAGCTCGGTGGGCTCGAGCCCGAGTGGGTTGGGCCGACGCTGGCCGGATCGCTCAACGCTCCCGGCCTACAAAAGGTGAACCGGTCGAAGAGCGGGCTGGCTGAGCGTCTGGGAGCGCACGGCTCCGGCGAGGGCGAAGACAGCTACTTCGTTCGCTACGCGGCTCCGGTTCGCAGCGGCGGCGAGATCATCGGGGCGGTGTGCATCTTCCTGCCTTGGCACCGGGTGCAGGTCGACATCATGGACCGCGTGGCGGAGGACTTCGCCGCGGCGGGCTACGACACCGGCTACGCCTACATGATGGACGCCGATGGCCGCACCATCATCGGCCACGCCCGGCGCGAGTTCTACGGCACCGATGTCGTCAGCTTCCACGGGTTGCCGTCGGTTTGGAAGGCGATCCTCGCCGGCGAGCGGCACCACACCTACGAGTTTCCCGAGAACACGTGGAAAATCGCGGGGCTCGCTACGAGCCAGTCGACCTACGGCTTCGGCTGGACGATCGGCACCGGGATTGACTTTCCCGATATCTACGAGCACGTCAAGCAGGTCGGCGTCGCATACGGCCTCGCCGTTCTTGTTCTGACCATCGTGACCAGCCTCATCGCCGTGCGCATGGTGCGGTAATTCCGCACTTCCGTAGACCAGCTCATCGAGACCACCGGCCTCCTCGCCCGCGGCGAGATGCCGCAGTCGATCGAGATCCACGGCCACGACGAGATCGGGCACCTGGCCGAGGCGTTCAACGAGATGGCGGCGGCGCTGCACAGACGCTTCCGTCAGCAGATGTCAGAGAAGCCTTTCCGGCCGATCCGGCCGAACCCGTTCATCTTCGGCAACCCGATCAAGACCGAGCGGATGTTCTACGGACGTCAGGCCGAGCTTGAGCTCGCCCGGAAGCTCCTCGTCCGAGCCACGGGCGGCCTGGTGATCGTCTATTACGGCGATCGGCGCAGCGGCAAGACTTCGATCCTCTACCAGATCGACAATGGCGCGCTCGGCACGCAGTTCCTGCCGATCTTCGTCGATTTGCAGGCGCTGGCCGCCAGCCGCTTCGAAGACGAGTTCTACGAGTCGCTGGCATTCGAGATCTCCGATGCCGTGGCCGACGAAGAAGGGATCGGCGCGCTGTCGTGGGACCGGAGTGAGGGCGGCGGTGCGCCGGCGTTCCGCTCGTTCATGCGGGAGCTGGTGCAGCAGGCGGCGCCACGCCGCATCGTCATTCTCTTCGACGAGTACGAAACCTTCGATACCTTGATCCACAACGGGCATCTTTCACCGCAGACGGTACCGTTTTTCGCCAGCTTCACCGAGACGGAGCCGCCGGTCTCGTTCATATTCTCCGGCAGCGACTCACTTGAGAACGACGACGCGGCGCACTGCGCGTCGCTGTTCGCCAAGTCGCACGCCATACGCATCGGGTTCCTGCAGCGCGACGACGCGAGCCGGCTCATCCGGGAGCCGGTCCACGAACTGGTCGATTACGATGTCGGCGTGACCAGCGGCATGCTGCGGCTCACCGGCGGCCAGCCCTACTACACGCAGGCCGTCTGCCAGTCCCTCGTCGATCACCTCAACCGCGTGCGCCGCAACGTTTGCGAGGCGCGTGATCTTACCAACGTCGTCGACGAGCTTGTCAGCAATCCGCCGCCGCAGATGATCTACTTTTGGAGACAGCGCAACAGCACTGAGAAGCTCACACTGTCGCTGCTCGCGGATCTGCTCGAGGACCCGATGGCATCGGCTACCGCCGAGGCCATCGTCGCGCAGCGCGGAAAGTACCCGGAAGGGGAAGAAGTGTCGGCGCTGGTCGCCGGGCGCATTCTCGAGCACTTCGTGGGTGAGGAGTTTCTCGAGAGCGACGAGAGCGACGGCTGCCGGTTCAGGATGGACCTGTTCCGGCGGTGGATCCGCCGCTCCCACTCGATGTGGCGGGTGCTGCGCGAAGAGATCCAGGCAAAATGAGCGACCGGCCGGTGAATCCTTATACCAACCGGCTGATGATCCGGAACGCCGACGACTTCATCGGTCGCCGGGCGGAGATCGAGAAGATCTTCTCGCGCGTCGGCGCGACCCGACCCCAGTCGATCTCGGTCATCGGCGAGCGGCGCATCGGTAAGTCGTCGCTGCTGTACCAGCTGTTTCAGGACGAAGAGCGCCAGCGGCATCTGATCGATCCCGATTCGTACACCTTCGTCTTCATCGACCTACACGGGCTGATGGGGATTACGGTGGACGAGTTCCTCGAGCTGTTCGTCGAGGAAGTGGCGCTTGCCGCTGACCTCGAACCGCAGCCGACAGCACCAACAAGCAGCGGCTACATCGCTGTGCGGCGGCTGCTCCCCCGGCTCGAGGCGGCCGGTAAGAAGCTCGTCGTGCTGTGGGACGAGTTCGAGGCCATCACCCGCAACAAGAACTTCAGCGAGGACTTCTTTTCGTTTTTCCGCTCGGTGGCGAACCGTTTCGACGTCGCCTACGTCACCACCTCGACCCGCGAGCTCCAGGAACTCTGCCACACCGAGGAGATCGCCGTTTCGCCGTTTTTCAATATCTTCACCAACCTCTATCTCGGTGCCTTCAGCCCCGAGGAGGCGCGCGCGCTCATCCGCCGGCCGTCGGCCGCGGCCGGGATTCCGCTCGAGCCGCACGAGGACTTCCTGATCGAAGTGGCGGGGTACCTGCCGATCTTCCAGCAGATCCTCTGCTGTACGCTCTTCGAGGAGCTCATCCGCAGCCCCGTCGGCGACACCACCTTCGAAGAGGTAACCCGCCACTTCGCCACCGAGGCCGACCCGCACCTGCGCTACATCTGGGAGCACCTCGACGACGAGACGGGCCGGCTGCTGCAGCGCATCGCCGAGGGCAGCCAGCCGGCGGTGGTGCGCGGCGACATCGAGGAGCACATGCTGCGCGACGGCTACGTCGTGCACTCCTCGCCTGGACCGTACAAGATCGCCTCCAGCGCCCTCCGCGATTTCCTCTTGAAGCAGCCTGATTCCACGCCCGCAGCCGAGCCTGACTCGATCGCGCTGCAGAGCGGCATGGCGGCGATCTCCGACCGCTTCACCATCATCCGTGAAGTCGGCCACGGCGCCATGGGCTACGTCGCGCTCGCACGCGACAACCTACTCAATCAGGAGGTGGCGCTGAAGGTGCTGGCGCGCCACCTCTACGAGGACGCCGGCATGGTGCTGCGCTTCAAGCGCGAGACCGCCCTCGCTCGCGAGCTCCACCACCCCAACATTTGCCCCGTCTACGACCTGCTCGAGGAGAAGGGCTACTACTACATCGCCATGAAGTACATCGACGGCGTGACGCTCAAGGAGCGGCTGGCCGAGAGCGGCCCGCTCGGTATCGCCGATCTGCAGAACGTCGGCTGCCAGATCCTCAGAGCGCTGAGCGAGGCGCATCACTATCTCATCCACCGCGACATCAAGCCGCAGAACATCATGCTCGACGGCCGCCAGCGCGCTTACCTCACCGATTTCGGCCTCGCATGCCGTCCCCCGGAGGCTGGCGAGACCCACACCGGCGTGCTCGTCGGCACCCCCGGCTACATGGCCCCCGAACAGATCGAGGGTCAGGTGGTCGACCAGCGCTCCGACCTCTACGCCTTCGGCGCCGTGCTCTACGAGATGGCTACCGGCGAGCGCGTCTTCGAGGGCAACAGCATCCAGGAGCTGCTGCGCAAGCACGTCTCCGAGCCGCCGCCACGCCCCTCCGAGCTACGCCCAGATATTCCCGGCGAGATCGAGGACCTCATCCTCGAGCTCCTGGAGAAAAACCCCGACGGGCGCCCGCCCTCGGCGGTCGCAGTACTCTCACGTCTCGGTTCCAGGCAGGGAGAACGGGGATGGGGAGAGTTGGTGCACTGAAGGAGATATGACCAACCACCCGCGAGAAAGTGACGAAGTGATCGCCGAAATCCTGCGGTACATCGAGGCAACCGAGTGTAGCCGAAAACGTCCCCTGGCAATGTTTGGCAAGTCACTTGTCCCGGTCCGGCTTGCGGCAGGGCCATGAGCGGGAAGGTCGCGGTCGAGGTGCTGGGGATGCTACTCGGAACGGAGGGCGATCATGGGATCGACTCTTGAGGCGCGGCGTGCCGGGATGTAGTTGGCCACCAGGGACAACAGCGTCAGGATGCCGATGGCGCCGGCGAAGGCAACGGGGTCGATGGCGCTGATGCCGTAGAGCACGCTCGACAGAAGCTGGCCGACGAAGGCGGCGACCACCGCGCCGATGACGGCCCCGATCAAGACCAGCGTCATGCCCTGCCACACGACCAGCCACAGCACCTTGCCGCTGCCGGCGCCGAGGGCCACGCGGATGCCGATTTCCCGTCTCCTTCGACTCACCGAATAGCTGATCACGCCGTACAGCCCGACGGCGGCGAGCGTCAACGCCAGCATGGCGAAGGCGCCGATGAACCAAGCGCCGAGCTTTACGGGCAGCAGGCGCACGTTCATGTTGTCGCGCAGCGGCGCCGTTTGCATGAAGGCGATAGCGGGGTCGAGGTCGAAGAACACCTGCTCGAGTCGCGGAATGTGGGCGGCCACCGGCGTGTCCATGCGCACCAGATAGGCGGCGTATAAGGAGCTGTTGTGGGTGAACGGCATGTGGATGTACGGCGTCGGGGGCTCGCCCGGCGTGTCGACTTTGTAGTTTTGGACGACGCCGATGATTTCGATGGGCTCGCCGCCGAAGGTTCGCCGGAACGTCCGGCCGACGGCGCTTTCGCCGGGCCAGTAGCGCGCCGCCATGGCCTCGTTGATGATCGCCACGCGGCGCTCCTCCTCGGCGTCGGCCGCCACGAAGTTCCGCCCTTCGACGATCGACACCTCGAGAGAGTCGAAGTAGTCCGGATCGGCATGCGTACCGCCGACCAGGTATGCCGGCTCCGCATTCGAGGTTTGGTGACCGTCGATGTAGACGCGGAACCTGTTGTCGTTCACCGACAGCGGCACCCTGGAGCTCATCGACACCGCCTCCACACCAGGAATCGATCGCAGCCGCAGCTTGGCGGTGTCGAGCAACGTCTCGCCGGCCTCCTGCTCGTAACCGACGGCCTCGAGCCCGAGAGCCAGCATTGCGATACGGTCGACGTCGAAGCCGACGTCGATGCGCTGGGCGATTACGAGGCTGCGCACCAGCAGCGCGCCGCCGATCAGCAGCACGATCGAAACGGCAACCTGAACGACGACGAGAGCGTCGCGCAGCGCGAAGCGACAACGACCCCGACCCTCCCCGCTGATGTCCTTGAGCGCCGGCACCAGGTCGGGGCGCGAGGCGCGCAACGCCGGCACCAGGCCGAAGAGAATGCCCGTGGCCAGGGTAGCGGCGGTCACGAACGCCAGCACCCGGATGTCGAGGCGGAAGTCGAGGCTCGGCTCGATCGGCAGTGGTATTCGGATGTTGGCGATCACGCTGGTGAGCCACACGCCGAGCAGCAGGCCGAGCCCGGCCCCGAAGGCCGCCAGCAACAAACTCTCGGTGAGCAACTGCCGAACCAGACGGCCGCGCCCGGCGCCCACGGCCAGGCGAATCGCCACTTCCTTGCGCCGCGACGAAGCGCGGGCGAGCAACAGGTTGGCGATGTTGGCGCAGGCGACCAACAGGACGAGGCCGACCACCCCGAGGATCAAGGCTCCGGCCGGAGCCAGAAAGCCGTCGAAGTCGGGATTGAAGCGCACCTCGTCGGTGGCCAGCACGGCCACCGAGACGAATTCGTTGGTCGGCGGATACTGCTGTTCGAGCCGCGCCATGATGCCGACGAGCTCGGCCCGCGCCTCTTCCACGCTCACTCCTTCGCGCAGCCGGCCCCGCATCCACAAGAAGCGGCTGCCGCGCCGCGTCAGCCGGGTATTTCCCGTAGGCGAAGCGACGCTGCTGAGGTTTCCGAGTGGTTCCAGCGCTTCGACCATGGTGACCGGTACCCACATCGGCGCCGTCACCGCGGGGAACATGCCTCCGAAGCCTTCCGGCGCCACGCCGACTACCGTGTAGAGAATGCCGCTCAGTCGGATCTGGCGTCCCAAGATCTCCGGGTCGCCTCCGTAGCGGGTCTTCCAGAAGGAGTCGCTGAGCATGACGACCGGATGAGTTCCCTCGGTGGCGAGCTCCTCGGCGCTGAAGGTTCGTCCTAGAGCCGGTTGCACGCCGAGGGTTTCGAAGTAGCCTTCGGTGACCAGCTCACCGACAACGATCTCGTTGCGGCCCTCCTGGACATGGTTGCCGATGAAGTTGGTGTAGCCGAAGAGACCCGACAGCGTATGGCTCTGGTCGCGCAGGTCGCGGTAGTCGAGGTAGCTGCTGGAGTCGTGGCTGTCGCGGCTCTTGGTCGACTGCGAATAGACGTCGACGAGATCGCCCGGGTTCTCTACGGCCAGCGGCCGCAGCAGCGCGGAGTTGACGACGCTGAAGATGGTGGTGTTGACGCCGATGCCCAGCGCCAAGGTGATGGCAGCCACCGCCGTGAAGCCCGGAGACTTGCGCAGGCCGCGAACCGTGTAGCGAAGATCTTGAAAGAGCGTATCCATGAAAGCGACCCGCTGTTCACCGCGTTCGCCAGCGCCGCCAGCGGCCGTATGCCGGCCCAGAAACCCATGTTGCGGAGCTGCTCGGCCGACATTTCCTCGTCGGGGCAAAGCTCAAGAGGCCGCTCGAAGAGCGCGTCGAGGCATCCATGGATCGGGCTCCGGTCGGAGGAAGCTCACTATTCATAGGAAATCCCACATAGTATACGTGGAAACTCATCTAGGGTTTCGTTGCTGCCGATGCCCGTACGCTACGATCGGTGTCATTGAGCCCCAACGACGCGACCGAAGCAACTGAGCGCGACTGTGTAGAAGCGCGACTGCGCCAACACTCCCGCGAGACGCTGCTGCATGGTCATGATGTTGGGAACAGGAAGACCTGAATCCACGGCCCGCATCCGCGCCGTCACCTTCGACGCCACCGGCACGATCTTCAGGCTGCGCCGTCCCGTGGGCACCACCTACGCAGAGGTGGCACGAGCGCATGGAGCGGCGATCGGCGGCGATGCCCTGCAGGCAGCCTTCGAAGATCTCTTCCCGAGAATGCCGCCACTCACCTTCCCGGACGCTTCCGATCGGGAGCTGATCCGGCGAGAACGACAATGGTGGCGAGAGCTGGTGCGCGAGGTGACCACGCGAGCGGGTGGAGAGAACAGGAGCGCCCTCTCGGAGGAGGCCTTCGACGAGATCTTCGAGGAGATATTCGAGGTCTACGCGGACAGCAGGGGCTGGTCCGCCTACCCCGAAACGGCCGCCGTCTTGCGGTCCCTGTCGTCGGCAGGGCTACGCGTCGGCTTGATCTCCAACTTCGATTCGCGGGTGGAGAGCGTCCTCGCGGCCCTCGACCTCGATCGCTGGTTCCATACGGTCGTCCACTCCAGCCGTGCTGGCGTTGCCAAGCCCGATCGGGCCATCTTCGAGCAGGCCGTGCGCGATCTCGGAGCGCGGGCGGAACAGACCTTGCACGTGGGAGACGACATGGAGGACGACTGGGATGGAGCGCGGGCGGCCGGGCTGCAGGCGCTGCTGCTGGACCGGGATCAATGCTATGGTGAGGTTGCCGGCCGCGAGACCATCGCCAGCCTGACAGAGGTGCTAACCCGTCTGGGTATTCCGCCCACACCAGCGCCGCATCGAGGATGAAACCAAACCCCTGGCCGGCGCAAAGATGACTAGAGAAGACCCGACGACACTCAAAGACTTTGCATGAAGAGGAAATGATGGAAGACTCGATGGCCATGAACCGGCCGGTACCGACAACATCGAAGGGCGGTGGCCTGCTACGAATCGGCCTCGCGGTGCTCGTGCTGGGGGTGCTGTTCGTGCTCGGCAAGGAGGCCGGCGCCTATGTACCACGGTTTGCCGCATGGGTGGACGGTCTCGGCTTCTGGGGACCGCTGGTGTTCATGGCCGGCTATGCCACCGCCACCGTCGCTCTGGTGCCGGGCTCTCTGCTGACGCTGGCGGCGGGCGCCATCTTCGGCATCGGTGAGGGCTTTCTCTACGTCTTTTTCGCCGCCTCGCTGGGGGCCACGGTGGCGTTCCTGGTCTCCCGCTACTTCGCCCGCTCGGCCATCGAGCAGCGCCTCGCCGGCAACGAGAAGTTCTCCGCCATCGACAGGGCGGTGGGCGACGAGGGGATGAAAATCGTTTTCCTCCTTCGCCTCTCCCCCGTTTTCCCGTTCAACTTGCTCAACTACGGTCTCGGCCTGACCAAGGTGAGCCTCTGCAAATACGTCGTAGCCCACCTCGGCATGATGCCCGGGACTCTGCTGTATGTCTATTACGGCAAGCTTGTCGGCGACGTCGCCGCCCTCGCCGGAGGCGTACACGCCGAGCGCGGCGGCGCCTATTGGACCGTGCTCATCGTCGGCCTCGTAGCTACCCTGGTCGTCACCACCATGATCACCCGCACTGCCCGCCACGCTTTGCGCAGATCCGCCGCCTTCTAGCCGCACAGCCCCGGCGGATGGTAGCCTTATCAGGCCAAAGCAGGAGGGACCGGCAGTGGACAGCAAGCGCATCTTGATTATCGATGATGACCCGACCATCACCACACTGGTGGAAGGGTTTCTGGAGGACACCGGAAGGTTCACGGTAAGGGCGGAGAACGACGGCAAGTGGGGCCTGGCCGCCGCCAAGGAGTTCCAGCCGGATCTGGTACTTCTCGATGTGATGATGTCGGAGATCGACGGTGGCTTCATCGCCTCCCAGATCAAGGAGGATGAGACCCTCAAGGGAACCCCCATTGTCTTTTTGACCTCCGCCGTCTCCAAAGAGCAGGTCGAGGCTAAAGGCGGCATCATCGGCGGCAATCGCTTCCTCGCCAAGCCGGTGGATCCCGACGAGCTGATCGACTGCATTGATCAATCCATAAAGGATCGCTGACTACCGGCAATCTCTGCCTGTAGCTCCCGCAGTGCCGGCCTCAGCTGCTCGAGTTCTTCTTGCAGCGTGGCAAACGCCTCGACGGCCTCCGAAAGGTCCTCGTCCCGGCCCATCGCTTCCAACCGTTGCGCCATTTCCCAAGCGGCCTTGGCAGCAACGGCACCCAGGCTACCCTTCAGCCGGTGGGCACTTTGCCGCACCGCCGCACTGTCTTGGCGCGCGATCGCCTCATCGAGCCGGGCCATGACCCCCGGGTAATCGTCGAGGAAAACACCGACGACCTTGCCCAGCAGCTCCGACTTGCCTTTCACACCCGACAGCGCTTTGTCCTTATCAAAATGTCCTCGCTGGCTGTCGCTGCTTTCCCTCCCCGTCTGCACGGCGTCTTGATCGGCGACGACGCCTCTCTGACCCATGGCCGCGCCTACCCGCCCAGTTGCACCGCCTTCGGGCCCGCTCAAGGCCAGCCCTTCGATGGCCTCGAGCAACTCCTCCGCCTTAAACGGCTTGGAAAGATAGCCGTCCATGCCGGCCGCGAGGAAGCGCTCGCGGTCACCTTTCATCGCGTGCGCCGTCAAGGCGAGGATGGGGAGGTGACCGCCACGCTCCTTCTCTTGTTCACGGATCACCTTGGTCGCCTCGATTCCATCCACCTCCGGCATCTGTACGTCCATGAGCACGAGGTCGAACTCACTGCCCCGCAAGGCCTCGATCGCTTCCCTGCCGTCGCCTGCGACCTCGACCTTGTACCCCTCGTCCTCGAGCATGAGGACGGTCATCTGCTGGTTTACGGGATTGTCGTCGGCCAACAGGATCCGCAGCCGTCGGCGCTGCTCACGGATCGAGTGACGGGTGACCAAGGTGGTTGGCAGCTCACCTCCGGAGGCGCGCGCCAGCGATGTCGTGATGGCGTCGCGCAGGGTCGAGCGAGGGATCGGCTTGGTCAGATAGGCGGCGATCCCCAGCTCCAGGCACCGAGCCCCGTCACCCCGCTGTCCCCCTGAGGTCAGCATCATGAGTGTGACGCCGGCGAGCTGCGGTTGTTCGTTAACGTGCTCCGCCAGCTCGAAGCCGTCCATATCCGGCATGTGGGAATCGGTGATCACCAGGCGATAGGTCTCGCCAGCCGCCTCGGCACGCTGCAGCTCCACCAGTGCTTCCTTGCCGCTGCTCACCGCGGTTGGCCTCATCTTCCAGTCGCTGAGGATCTCGCGCAGCAGCTGCCGGTTGGCGGCGGTATCGTCGACCACCAGAACCGGCAGCCCCTCAACGCTCCCGGGGGGGCTGGTGGCCGCTTCAACCCTCGTCCGGCTACGCAGGTCGAAGCGCGCGGTGAAATGGAACGCGCTTCCTTTGCCGACCTCGCTCTCGACCCAGATCCGGCCGCCCATCAGCTCTACGATCTGGGCGGCGATCGCCAGCCCGAGGCCGGTACCCCCATAGGTACGGGTGGTCGACGAGTCGGCCTGGGCGAAAGCGTCGAAGATCGAGTCCTGCTTCTCCACGGGAATGCCGATGCCCGTGTCACTGACGGCGAATGCCAGAGATACCTCCCTGTCCGTCTGCCGCTCCACCTCGACCTCAACCCGCACCTCGCCCTCATGGGTGAACTTGATGGCGTTGCCCACCAGGTTGATCACCACCTGCCGCAGGCGGCCCGGGTCACCGATCACATCTTCGGGCACCCCGGGCGCAATCCGGCATTTCAGCTCGATGCCCTTTCGTTGCGCCCGGACCGCCAACACCCGGACGCTGTCTTCCAAACAGTCCTGGAGGTTGAAATCGATGGGCTCGAGCTCGAGCTTTCCCGCCTCGATCTTGGAAGAGTCGAGAATGTCGTTGAGCAGCGACAGCAGCGAATCGGCCGACGAGCCGACGATCTCCAGATACTCACGCTGTCTGTTGGTGAGCTCGGTGCGCAGGGCGATATCGGTCATTCCGATGATGGCGTTCATCGGCGTGCGGATCTCGTGGCTCATGTTCGCCAGAAAGCGGGTCTTGGCGAAGTTGGCAGCCTCGGCCAACTCCTTCGCCGCCTTCATTTCACTCTCCGCCTGTCGCAACCGGGTGATGTCGTGAAAGGCGACCAGTCGGCCGCTCTCCTGGCCGCGGCGGTCGCACAACGAGGAGATACGCACGTCGTACTGGCGCTCTACGCCGTCCTTCTCGAGCGACACCTGAACCTCGTTGCCACCCTCGAACACCTCGGCTAGGCGCGCATCGGAGAAGAAGGCTGCGGTCGGCTGGCCCATCGCCTCCGCCTCGGAGAAGCCGAAAAGATCTTCGGCGGCGGCATTGAGATCGACGATGCGATCCTGTCGGTCGAGGACGAGCACGGCATCGCGCATGCCCGCGATGATCGCCCTGCGGGCCACCGGCACGACATCGAGGAACTGAAGACGCACCATGGCCCAGGCTAGAACCAGTCCCGACAAGGTGAAGCCGAACGGCGTTAGATCCACATGCGGAAAGGGCTCGAGACCGGTCAAATGCAGAGCGTTGCCGAGCCACGGAGCCAGCGCCGCGAGTAGCAAGGCCGTACCCTGCCGGCGGCCCAGGTGCGGCATCACCACCAGCGCCCGCAGGAAAAGGATGGTGCCCATCAAGATCAACAAGTAGGAGTAGGTGGCGTGCACCCAGAACCACGGGCCGTGCTCGACCTCCAGCATGGCCAAAGCCCCCTGGGTGTCGAGATGGACACTGCTCCAGACCAGCTGGTAGGCCTCGTTCCGCCAGGCCAGATAGACCGTGAAGGCCGGCACGACGGCGAAAGAGGCCAGCTTGCCGGGGGTCAGCCATCCGGCCTGGTCGGAGAACTGCAGCGCGAAGACCAGCCACACGAAGGGCAGGGCGGCGATCCCCAAATACTGGAGCTTGGCCCAGAACAGCTTGGCGGGCAGCGAGCTGCTGGCAATCTCGAGAGCGTACCCCGCAGACCAAACCGCAACGGACAGCATCACCAGCGAGAAGGTGATCGAGATCGTCGCCGCGTGGTGCCGCCGCACGTAGACAGCGACGCCGACGGAGATGACCGCCGCCACCATCAGCGGCAAGGTGTACGGAGTGGTCTGCCAGAGCATCTTGTTTGCTTGGCGGCCGGCCAGCTTCGCCGGCTCGGCGAGAAAGCGTCAACGCAGCGATTACAACGCACCGGCAACTCTGATGTCCACCCCAGACTCTTCTGGTTGTGGAGGAGCAGGCCTGTCGTTAGTGTTCCCGGGCTTGGGTACCGTACCCATGCCCGATAACCCTGGAGAGGCCGGATGATTTCGGACCCCATCGCCATCTTCGTGGTGCTCGCCGCGGTGGTCTGGGTGTCGCTGCAGCTGGAGGAGCGTTTCGCTCTCTTCCGCTCCTTGGGGGCGGCGCTGGTGGGGATTCTCGTCGCCATGGCGCTCTCCAACATCGGCTTGCTGCCGGGCATCTCCCCCACCTACGATCTGCTGAGCAGCACGGGCGTCAGCCTGGCCATCGCCTTCATCCTGTTGAGCGTTGATATACGCTCGGTCCTCAGCGCCGGCCCGCGGATGCTCGCCGCCTTCGCCCTGGGTGCCGCCGGCACGGCGGTCGGTGCCACCCTAGGCGCCCTCCTTCTGTTCCGGCAGGTGGGGCCCGAAACCTGGAAGCTCGCCGGCCAGTTCACCGGCACCTATACCGGCGGCGGCATGAACTTCGCGGCGCTGGGGCGCGCCCTCGATACCAGCAGCGACCTGTTCACGGCGGCGATCGCCGCCGACGTCGTGGTCACCGCCATCTGGATGGCGGCCTGCCTGGCTGCCCCACTGTTGCTGGGACGAGCCAGGCAACCGTCGGCTGCGCCACAACCCGGCCTCGGTCCTTCCGGGGCTGGAAAGCCCATCACTCTGGAGCGCACCCTCTACGAGAGCGTGCGGGCCGTGCGCATCGGCGATGCCGCTGCCCTGGTGGTGATCGCCGTCGGCGCCCTCTGGCTGGCGGGCCGCATCGGCGCCCTGTTTCCGGCCTTTCCCCAGGTGCTGTGGCTGACCACCATCGTGCTCATCATCGCCCAGCTAGCGGCGGTGCAGCGATTGGCCGGCAGCGCCATGTGGGGCAACTACCTGTTGCTTCTGTTTCTTGCCAGCAACGGCGCCCAGTCGGTGGTAGCGAACATTTTCAGGATCGGGCCGGCGGTTTTCTATTTCGCGGTGACCACCGTCGCCGTACACGGCCTGGTCATCTTCGGCATCGGCCGCCTCGTCGGGCTCGACCTGCCGACCCTGGCCGTGGCCTCTCAGGCCAACGTCGGCGGCCCGGCGTCGGCCATGGCGCTGGCCGGCGCGCGCGGCTACACCGACGACCTGCTGCCGGGCATCGCCGTCGGCCTGCTCGGCTACGCCGCCGGCAATTACCTCGGTTTCAGCGTCGCCACCCTGCTACGACAGCTGCTAGCCGGCTGAACGGTCAGATGGATTTGACGCGCGCCAACTATCTCAGCAGCGGCGAGCGGCTGCGGGTATCGAAGAGCGGCTTGGCGCGGCACGACCTGGCAGAGGAGCCGAATGAGGGCACCTACGTGTCGCAGTTCGAGAGCCCGGTGCACGGGCGCATGGTCGTCGTCCGCATGGACCATGACGGAGCCTACGGCTTCTCGCTGAAAGAGCTCGAGGTGCTCGAAACGGAAACCTCCGGGCGCCTGTCCGAGTAGGGGTCGGGGCACCGTAACGAGCGCTGTGGGGGCAGATGCAAGGCGTGGCGCTGGCGCAGCCCTCTCGACGCATTGTCCAATACGGGGTTGTCGCGCTTTACCGCCGATCTACGAGCCGGTGAACGCCGCCGTCAATGTAGCGGCACCTCCGCTTTGCCAACACCGTCCTCGAAACGGATCGTGGTGCCGAAGGGCGCCGACAGGCGGATCAGATCGTCGATGATCTTGGCCCCGAGCTGCTCGCCCGCCATCAGCGGCCGGCCGCGCACCGATGGCGGCGCACGAAACTGGAGCGTGATCGGGCGCAGGTCGATCGAGGCCAGCTCCTCGCCGCGGAAAGTGAGCAGGGCCACCACCGACTCCCAGATCTCCGGCAGTGCCGGAAAGCCCCGCGTGTCGTTGGCGTAGCGGCGAGCGTTGAAATCGGCGACATGGTTCTGGAGGCCAAGATCGTAGCGCTCGTAGTTCTCGTACGGCAACCGCAGGAGAGTCTCGTTCTGGAAGACGAAGTCGCCGAGGCTGTAGAAGATCGGCCTGCCGTGGTAGATCTCGATACCCCGTAGCACGTGCGGGCCGTGGCCGACGAAGAGGTCCGCGCCGGCGTCGATCATGGCGTGCGCGAAGGTCACCAGGAACTCCGCCGGCACGAAGCGACTGCCAGCGCCCTCGTGGGCGTGAATAGTAACGATGGTGTACTCGGCCAGGGCGCTGGCGTTGCGCACCACGGCGGCGATCTCGGCGACGTCCTCCTCGTTCGGCTCGGTGTGGGTACGCAGCTCGTCGCCGAGCACCCAGGTCTCCCCGAAGACCCGCAGACGGTCCGATTCCTCCGGCACCCGGCGGCCGACGGCGCGGGCGGCGGTGCGCAGCGCCTCGAGTGCCTGGCGGGGCACCACCCGGGTGGTGGTGAAGCGCAGCGGGTTGAGGCCGGGACGGGCGGGGATGTCGCCCCGCGACTTGCTGGCAACGGAGTGGGCGGTGAAGGTCGAGGCCACCGACACCAGCGCCACACGCGCCCTGGCAGTCTCTAGAAACTTCGCCTCGCGCGCCACCGGCAGGCTGTCGCCGACGCCGGCCCCGACAAGCCCCGCCTCCCTGACATACTTCATGGTCAGCCGCATGCCCTCGACGCCGTAGTCGCCGGTGTGATTGTTGGCCATCGATACCAGGTCGAACCCCGCCCACACGAGCTCCTTGGCCATCGCCGGGTCGGCGCGCATCCAGGTGCCGCCGCTTTGGTGCATCGGGTAGCTCTCGTAGTCGTGCAACAGCATCTCGAGGTTAGTGAAGGCGACATCGGCACCGCGGATGAGCTCGATGAGTTGCAAGAACTCCGGCTCCTCATAGACCGAGAGCCGGCGTGTGATGATCGAATCCCCGCTCAGGGCAAAGGTGAAGGAGCCGTCGGGCCCGGCCTGCTCCGGACCAGCGCCCGATGCCGAGGCAACCACGCCTGCGGCCCCACAGACGGCGACAAGCGCAGCAACCAGAACGGTCCTACTCGCCTCTTTCACTGACCCCTCTTCAGCCCTGCCGATCCCTCAAGCTAGATTGTGCCTTCGAGCCAACGATTACCGCACCTCTCCCGACAGTCAACCGTAGATCGCGGCCAGCGGAATCGCTCCGCAGCATTGACTTGTCAATGCACAGCAGTAAATACTTCTAATGACACAGCAGTAAATACTTCTAGTTGCCCAGGCAGTGTGTAATGGCAACCCCGCAAGAGAAAACCGCACAGTCGTTGGAGCAACTCCGGAGGCTTCAAGAAGGGGGCCGACGTGTCTTTCGCTCTAAGGAGCTAACCAGAGTGCATCGTGCCCGGCTCGTCCAGCAGGGGTTTCTCCGGGAAGTCATGAAGGGATGGCTTATCTCCACGAGTCCCGGCAGCGACCTCCAAGACACAACGCCGTGGTACGCATCCTTTTGGGAGTTCTGTGCACGCTATTGTTCCCAACGGTTCGGCGACCAATGGCATCTGTCGCCAGAGCAGTCTCTCTTGCTTCACGCCGCGAACACGGTGATCCCGGAGCAGCTGATCATCTACACACCAAAGGGAAACAACAACACCATCGACCTGCCGTTCGGTACTTCGCTGTACGATTTGGAGCAGCCTCACATGCCGCCCGCCACCGATCTCACGGCATGGGACGGACTCCCCATCTACACTTCGGCGGCGGCACTGGCGAAAGTTCCCTCAGCCTTCTTCCAGCGTCGCCCTCTGGAAGCTCGAGTGGCGCTTTCCGGCATCCGTGACGCCTCCGACGTCTTGGCCCACCTCCTCGACAGAGGCCGTTCCGTCGTAGCCGGGCGGCTCACCGGTGCCTTTCGACGCAACGGCCAGGCCAACATCGCCGACGAGATACACCGGACGATGAAAGCCGCCGGCTATGACGTGCGAGAAACGGATCCGTTCGTCACGGGTCGATCGTTTCGGATTGTCGACACCACGGCAGCGCCCATCGTCGGGCGCCTGCAAGCAATGTGGGAGGGCTTCCGCAAGCCGATCGTCGAGACATTTCCGGCGGCGCCCGGTCTGCCGACAGACACCGAGGACTACCTGCGGTTCGTCGACGAGGTCTATGAGAACGACGCCTACCACTCGCTTTCGATCGAGGGCTACGTGGTCACGCCGGAGTTGATCGAAAGAGTCCAGGCGGGCGACTGGGACCCGGACAACCTGGAGGCCGATCGTGCGAGCCGCGATGCACTCGCTGCGCGCGGCTACTGGGAATCTTATCAGCTCGTGAAAGACGCAGTTGCCAGAATCCTCGCGGGGGAGAACGCCGGCCGACTCGTGCGCTCCGCGCACCGCGACTGGTACCGCGCTTTGTTTCTTCCGTGTGTGCGGGCCGGTCTCGTTGAAGCCTCGGCCTTGGCCGGCTACCGAAACGATGCGGTCTTCTTGCGAGGATCGCGCCACGTGCCGCCACGCTGGGAAGTCGTGCGCGACGCCATGCCGGCCCTGTTCGACCTTCTAGAGCAAGAGCCCGAGCCCTCTGTGCGCGCCGTCCTCAGCCACTGGCTGCTCGGCTACATCCACCCCTACCCGGACGGAAACGGCCGCATGGCCCGCTTGGCGATGAATGCCATGCTGGCCTCCGGTGGCTATCCGTGGACGGTTATCCGCGTCAACGACCGTGCCGGCTACATGGCGGCGCTGGAAAGCGCCAGCGTGGAGATGGATATCCAGCCTTTTGCAGCATTTGTCGCCGAGCGCGTGCGCTGGTCGTTGGCGCGCTCGGCATGAGGGCGCTCGACCTTCCGCCCGACGGAGATTGGCCGGTGCTCAGCTCTTTTCTTGCCGGAGAAGAACGGTCCTGCTCACCTCTTTCAGCGAACCCTCTTCAGCCCCGCCGATCCCGCGAGCTGGATCGCGCCTACGAGCCAACTCTTACCGCGCCACTCCTGACAGTCAACCGCAGCTCGGCGCCAACGGCGTCCCACACCGAGTTCTCATCCTACGTCGTCTTCGAGAATCACTCCTCTCTCAACATCGCTGCAGGGTTGACGCGCGCCGCACGTCGTGCCGGAAGCAAGCACGCGCTCAGGGCGACCAGCACGACACCGAAGGCGACGCTCGCAAAGGTCACAGGATCGGTTACTTCGACCTCGAAGAGCACACTGGACATGTACCGCGTGAGCGCCAGCGCGCCCGCGACGCCGATGGCCACCCCGCCCCCAACCAGCAGCATGCCCTGACGCACGACAAGGCCTAGGACCTGCGCCGGGCTGCCGCCCATGGCGATACGGATGGCCATGTCTTGCGACCGGTGCTGAACAAAGTAGGCCATGACGCCGTAGATACCGATCGCGGCGAGGAGCAGCGCGATGGCCGCGAATCCGCCGACGAGGAGGAGCAAGTTCCTCGGCTGGGCCAGCGACTCGTCGAGGATGTCACGCATCGTCGCCACCTGCGAAAGCGGGAGCGACGGGTCCATCTGTCGGATGACGTTCCGCACCGCGGGCAAGACCGCGAGCGGATCGCCGGGTGTCCGCACGAACAATGTGCGGCCGGATTCAGGCCAGATCGAGAGCGGCGTGTAGATGGTTCCCGCCTCGGGCGCGTCGAGCCCGTCGTACTTGACGT
>JBHHYG010000018.1:0-20858 GCA_046757445.1 Acidobacteriota bacterium | reverse complement strand
GGCCGGAAGCCTCGAAGGGTGTGGTGGCCCGGCGGATGCGAGTGCGCTCGCCCCACAGGCGGTTGATGGCGGCGAAGCTGGCGTTGGTGACAGCGTCGATGAGGAAGGTATCGCCACGCCCCCGCAGCCGGCCGCTCGGTAGCGGCACCTCGTCGACGACCTCCAACAGCGCCTCGAAGGGCGCGTCGACGAAGGTGGTCTCCACCCCCATCATCATCCCCAGCGACCAGGCGGTGACGTCGTAGGGGGGTTGCGGCGGCAATCCCGGCGCCAGCCGAACTTCCGGGTAGGTTTGCGCTTCCAGCATGTCTTTGGCGTAGCGGCCGAAGACCTGCGCCAGGCGGATAACATAGGTTCCCGCGGCGTACGGCTTGCCGCCGGCCTCGAAGTCGGCCGACGCCCGCTCGACGATGACGCCGCCGCGCTCGAGCGCCTGCAGCATCTTGGCGACGGCGATCGGATCGTGCTGATCGGTGGCGACTATGATGCCGTAGGGGGTGCCACCGGCGCCGTCGAAGCCGGCCAGCACCCGCCCGCTGTCGGCGCGCTGCGCCTCGATGGCCGCCGGGGTGGGCCCGTAGCCTTTCCCCTGCGAGGCGCCTCCTTGGCCGCGGCGGCCTTGTTGTCTGCTGCCGCCACCCTCACCTTGGCCACTCTCGGCGCCGCTTTCTTCCTCGCCACCTTGTCCCTTCAGGAACTGGGCGATGGTGGTGCGGTTGATCTCGTAGATCTGTTCGTTGAGCTGCCGGCGGGTGTCGGCGGCGGTCTCCAGTAGCCCCAGGCTGGCGATGAGCTCGTACTCGACGATGTCGCGCAGCGTCCAGGTGCCACCGAGCCAGGGGCGGGGATAGGTGGTGCGCGCCAGCGTGTCACGGGGCGCCGGCAGCGGCTCGTCGGGATTTCGTTGCCCGAAGCCGCCACGGCGGCGGCCGCCCTGAGCGGACGGCGACAAACCCAGCGGCGCCGTGCGCTGCTCGGTGGGGGTGGCGATACGCACGCTGGCCATCTCGGTGAGCATGCCCACCTGGTTGTGCCACCAGCCGGTCCAGGCCATCGCCCCTTCCCAGAAGTTGGTGTAGGTGTAGTCGTAGATGATGCCGACCTTGCCGGCGGCCTCGAGCGCAGCCCCCTGGGCCTGGCCGTAGATACCGTTGAGCCGGTAGATCAAGGGGTGGACGTTGATGTTGATAGGGTCGGTGGCCGGCATGACGAAGATGCGCGGGCCGGTCGAGCCCATCTGGTGCTCGTCGAGCCAGATGGAGGGGAACCAGTCTTTGTAGAGCACCTGGCCGATCAGCCGCGTCTCCTGCTGGGTGTACATATAGGCGTCGCGGTTGTTGTCGTGGCCGACGTAGGGGTGGTAGAGCCAGGGCATCGAGCCGGCCTCGAAGTCGGTGCCGACGTGGCGGTTGTACCAGTCGGTCACCATCCCCTGGCCGTCGGGGTTGAGGCTGGGCACCAGCAGGAAGATGACGTTGTCGAGGATCTTGCGGGTTTGCGGGCTGTTGTCGGTGGCCAGGTGATAGACCAGCTCCAGGCTCATCTGTGCCGCCCCCACCTCGGTGGCGTGGATCGAGCAGGTGATCAGCACCACCGCCTTGTGATCCTCGATCAGCTCGCGTCGCTGCTCGGGGGTGTGCACCTGGTCGGGATCCTGGCCGGGGAGGTGGTCCTGGAAGTAGAGCCGCTGCTGTAGCTGCTTGTAGTGGTCGAGGTTGGCGATGGTGTCGGCACTTGAGATCTCCAGCAGCAGAAATGGCCGGCCCTGTGTGGTGGGGCCGATCTCGTGCACGTTGACGCGGTCGGAGGCCGATCCCACTATGCGCAGGTAGTCGACGATGCCGTCCCAGCGCACCAGCTTGCGGTCGGCGCCGACGACGTGTCCGAACTGCTCGGCGGGGGAGGGGATCCCCTGCGGCACGGGCGATGGGAGCGGTGGTGAGGCGACAGAGGGGATCGAGTTCCCCGGCAAGGTCGTGGCTGCCGGACGGGCAAGGATCCTGGGCGTGGCGACCAACAGCCCGCACAGACCCATCAGGACGATGCTCGACGCCAAACGCAAGAGCCTGGATACTGGCATGCGGAAACTCCTACTCTGAGTGGGGAGGTTCGGAATGCACCACCTGGCGGCCAGGTCACGATACGGATGGCGCATCGGGATCGTGGACAGTAGCGAAGATAGACGAGCGGAGAGGGTGTGGCAACGCTGTGGGGTTCGGCAACTCTCCGCCGTTGTGTTCTCATGAGCTTTCGTCGTGTCGCCATCATCGGCGCCGGTGCCTTCGGCTTTGCCCTCGCCGTCCACCTCGAGCGGGCGCGCGCCGGGCAGATCCAGTTGCGTCTTTACGACCTCGACGAAGAGCTGATGGCACGGCTTTCGAGGGGTGAGCCACATCCTCGCATCGAGAGTGGGGTGTGCCTGCCGGCCCAGGCGATGGTCTGCGACCAGCTGCAGGAGGCTGTGGCTGGGACACAGGTGGCCATCCTGGCGGTGCCGGGGCGGGCTGTTGCTGCCGCAGCGCGGCAGCTGGCCGCCCTGCTGGCGCCGCAGCTACCGTTGGTGAACGTCGCCAAGGCGCTCGAGCGCGATAGCGGCCGGCGCATCTCCGAGGTGGTGGCCGAGGCGAGGGGAGAGGGGGCGCCGTACGCCGCCCTGGCGGGCGGCATGATCGCCGCTGAGCTGGCGTCCGGGCAGCCGCTCGGTGCGGTGGTGGCCTCGGTGGAGGCAGGACTGGCGGCGGAGCTGGCGGCGCTGCTACAGGGCCCCGGCTTGCGGATGGAGGTGAGCATCGATGTCGCCGGCCTCGAGTACGCCGCCGCCCTCAAGAACGTGCTGGTCATCGGCGCCGGCTTTCTCGAGGGGCTCGGCTACCCGCTCGGCAGCTGCACCCGATTCCTGTCGCTGGCTGCTGCCGAGGTCGAGCAACTGGCCGTGGCCCTCGGCGGCACAGCGGCGAGCTTTGCCATGAGCAGTCAATGCTGGGGCAACGATCTGGTGCTCAGCGCCTTCGGCACGACGCGGAGCCGGGCCTTCGGCGTCGCCGTGGCCGAGGCGCTCCGGGGAGCCGCCGGCAACGGTGGTGCCAGCTCCTCCACGGTGGCTGAGGGCGCCGGTTGGCGCCGTGGGAAGATCGACGAAGTGCGTGCCTCCTTCGAGGCGCGCCTCGGCACGCTCGAGGGTTTCTATACCGTGCAGGCGGTTCCACAGCTGCAACAACGAGCGTCGGTGCCGGTGCCGCGGCTGATGACCCTGACTTCGCTGCTGGCGGGCGAGGTCGGCGTTGCCGAGGCCACCGACCGGCTCCTCGACTGACAGGAGGTACCCATGCGCAAGCTGCTTCGCGTTTATCTGCCACGCTGGACCGGCTGGTTCGTCACCGTGCTGCTGGTGCCGGTCTGGCTGCTGGTTACCTGGGCGGCGTTCTTCTCGCCCGACCCGGACGATCGCTTGCCGCTGCCCGCCTACCTACTCGTCTGTGGCATCTTCGGCGTCATCCTGGTGGTGGTTTGGTTGCTGGCGAGCCGTAGGGTGCCCGCCTACCTCATCGAGATGGAGGTTGACGAGAGGTCAGAGGAGGGCCGCTGAGCCCGCGCTGCGGCGGGCCAGTAGCCCCAACACCGCCGGCAGCAGCGCCAGGGCGATCGCCACCACCCCGAAGACCAGGTAGGTGGAGTTGCCCGAGGTCAGCAACGGCGTGCTGAGCAGGAAGGCATCGACGACGTAGTGGGCGACAATGCAGGTCAGCAGCCCCAGTCGCAGGAAGGCGATGCCGAAGATGATGCCGCCGATGGTCAATTCGATGCCCCGGATGTAAACCGGAAAGACCGGGTAGGTGGAGTGTGCGAAGGCCCAGATCGCCGCCGGGATCAGCAGCGCCAGCACCGTCGACTTCATATAGCGCTTGATCAGCGAGATGCCGAACAGCCGGTAGGTTACCTCTTCCGAGATGGCGGCGACCAGGCTGGTGGTCAAGGGGGCCAGAAACGGCAGGTACTGGTTGAAGATCTCCGAATAGGGTCCTTCCGCCGGCAGCCAGGCGCCCAGGTATCGCTGGGCGAAGATGTAAAAGACCGTCAGGTAGCCGATGAAGGCGAAGCCCAGCGCGTAGCCGCGCAGGCTGGCGATGGCCAGCGACGGGTGCCGCAGACGACCCTGTGCCGCCTCGGCAAAGCCGACGAGGCTGTCCGCGAAGGTCTCTCGCCCCAGCGACACGCCAGCGGCGGCGGTGAACAGCACGATGGCCCCGTAGACCACGGTCAGCAGCACCATGCTGATCAGCAGGATGCCGATGTAGGCGGCCCACGAGAGCTGCGTCGGGTAGAGGGCCTTGGCCTGCGGCCAGCTACTGAGGTTGAAGACCAGATAGAGCAGGCCGACGAAGCCACCAAGCAGGATCGCCGGCCGCCACTCCACCTCGCCCTGGCGCACGCGGGCGATGGCCAGGCCGATGGCGATGAAGGCGAGGATGGTGGTCAGGGCGAAGGCGGCGATGGCCAGCAGCTGGCCCACCGACTGGATCTGTTGCTGTTGTCGGGCGAACTCCTCGGGCACCTTGAGAAAGAGGTTGTAGCCGCCGACCTCGTCGCCCTGCACTACCAGGCCGACGCGCACGGCGCCGGTGCCGGCCTCCGGATCGTCTTCTTTCCAGGTGATCGAAGTGCCCTGTTTCTCCCAGGCGAAGCGATAGTCGGTGCGGTTGTCCTTCTTCTCGGTCGATGCCTCGACCCGCCTCCAGGCGCCCAGATCGAGGCCCTGCTGGCGCAGAAAGCCTTCCGCTACCTGCTGCGCTGCGCCCTGCTCTAGGTCGGCGCCCTCGGCGGCCTCCTCGATGCGGTGTCGGAAGCCGACGATGCTGCCGTCGAGCCCCAGCCAGGCCAGCCACTCCTCCTTCTGCTGCGGCTTGAACCAGCGGAGGTTCCAGGTCCATATGGGGACCTCGTCGCGGGCCCAGCGGCTGGCCTCCTCGACGCCGAGGGTGTGCTGCAGAAAAGAGAGGGCGCCGTCGTCGCCGGAAAAGATCACGGCATCCTTGAATCCCGCCAGCGATGCGCCCTGCTGTTGCAAGAAGCTCCGGGCCGTGGCGACGGCCTCGGCGCGGGTGACCTCCAGGCTGACGTTGGCCTGTGGAAAGGCGCTTTGATACAAGAGCAAAAAGGCCGCGAGGCCGGCCAGCCCCAGCAGCACCAAGCCCAGGTCGGAACGACGGAAGCGATCGCTCATCGGCAAGCTCCGGTTGAATCAGGCACGAGGACAGCGGCACGCTAGAGGAGCGCCCGCCATCTTGTCAACGGCGGGAGCCCATCATCGTGCTCCCCCGCGTCGAGCATGCGGTAAGGGTCCAGCTAGCGCTCGACGTAGGCTGACCTGAGCATCGCCAGCGCCGAGTAGAGGACCACCACCACCACCAGCCATCGTACCGTCACCAGCGACAGCGATTTCACCAGGAAGGCGGCGATGATCACCGCCGGCAGGCCGCCGAGCGCCAGCCCGAGCGCCGGCCGCAGGCTGTAGGCGTTGGCGGCGAGAAAGCGGATGCTGGCGACCGGCATGAGAAAGGCCGACGAGCCCATCATGATGGGGAAGGCGGTGGTCGGGTTCATGCCCAAGACGCTGATCATGATCATCGAGGGCGCGTACATGCCGATGCCGATGGTCATCAGCGCTCCGAGAATGAAGTTGCCAGCCATCCCCACGGCGAGGCTCGTGCCGTCCAGACCCAGTCTCGCGCCGCCCACCGGCACGATGCCGAAATTGGCCATCACGAAGGTCGCTGCGGCGATGAGCAGGGCGATGCCCATGCCGATCTGGATGCGGCGGCGCGGCCAGCGCGACACCACGCCGGCCCCCAACCAAGCTCCCAGCACTGAGGCGCCGATGAGCGTCGCCAGCGTCTTCATGTCGACCTCGATGATGGCGATGAAGATGAACGCCTGCACGATTACTGGCGGCGTATCCCCTACGTGCAGCGTCCCCGGTATGCGCTCGTCGGGCACCACCTGCCACAATTTGAAGAGCGCCGTGGTCGGCGCGAAAGAGCCGATCCCCAGGGTGTCGAAGAAGTTGGTGACGAAGCCGATGCCCGCCTGCAGCGGCGACGTTCCCACCGCCTGGTCGCCGCTCTCCCGTCCGCTGCGGATGCTCCAGATCCACCTTCCCAGATAAACGAGCGCAATAGCGCCAAGGGTGAGGAACAGTAACGTTCTGGCTCGCATATCTCACCGCGCTCAACCCGCGGGCCTCTCACTCCCTCGCCACGAAGCACGATGAGAAATGCGGGTCAGATGTTTTCTAACTGACGTCGGCACGTGCGGATTCTATCGCCGCCAGCAATTCTTTCGGCTGGTCGGTGCCGATTCGGTACCTTCGGCCACAAACCATCTTGAGCTGGACGGCGTCCAGGCCAGAAATATTGAACAGCCAGCCGTGTGGGGTCCAGCGGATTCCCCAGCCGTAGTACCAGCGGTTTCGGACGACGCTGGCCTGTCGAATGCTGGCCACCCGAAAACTCTTTCGTATGAGCCCCGGACCGAAGCGAAGTTCGACGACCTTCTCCGCAACTTCGACAGTGAGAGATCTAAATAAGACCATGCAGAGGACAAGGAGGGCCAACACGGCAACGGCGACGGGACGAGCGCCAACCGCAGGAATGATCGCGATCGTCAAGACCACTCCCCCGCCAAGAAGCCAGAGCGCGAGCGTGCCCGACTGGGTGTGAGCGTACCTGATCATTGGATTCGGCTTACTCCCAGACCGGCATGTTGCATCTGCCGGGTTCAGCGATCACGCGCCAGATCTTCACCTGGTCCGTGCCGGCCTGATCGAGCAGCACTGCCGCCAGGTGGCCGCCGCCGACGTCGAAGTTGCGCAAGGTGAACGGGTCGAGCTTGAAGGTAACCGGCACCACGACCTCGCCGATGAACTCGTTGGTCGCGTCGAAGACGTCGAAGATCGTCTCGTCCGGGCCACCTCGCGGGGTGCGCACCCAGAGGCGGCCGGCGTCGTCGTAGTCGAGGGGATTGATGGTGAAGTGAGGCTTGAGCGGATCCGGCTCCTGCGCCTGCCTGCCGCGCCGCGCGGCCACCTCCTCGAGCCGCTGCCGCTCCTGGCGCAGCTCCTCCTCCGACTTGCGGGGGCGCTCGATGTCGCGGCCGAACTCGGCGACGAGGTTGCCGTCAGCGTCGAAGCGCTGAATCCGGTAGTCGATCGGATCCGCGATGACAAAGCTGCCGTCAGGCGCTGCCGCGAAGGCGCCCCTGACGCCCACGACTCCGCGGTCCCGTAGCGCGCTGTAGAACTCCGCCGCCTCTCCGCCGATGCGGGTGCCTTCCGTTGCGTCCTGGTCCCAGTCATCGAAGCGTTTGATCGCTCGGGGCTGGCCGGGAAGGAAGGAGATCACGTACAGGCGACGAGCGGCCACCGAGTAGTCGTACTGTATCGGCACGGCTTGCGGCAGCCGCACGCGCCCGATGTAGTTACCGTCGGTATCGAACTGCTGCACCCGCGAGGGCATCCCCTCTAGGACGAGCCAGCCACCATTCTCCCCGGGATAGATGCCGATCGGCGGTATGAAACCAACCCCCGGGGCCTCCAGTCCCATCTCGCCCGGCCCCTGGCCGTACTTGCCAAAGGTCAGCAGCAGCTCGCCCTGGAGGTCGAGGACGCGGACCAGAGGCTCGTAGCGGTCGATCAGGAAGACCCTTCCATCCGGGCTCACCGTCAGGGTGGCGACGGTCAGAAGCTCGGCTCCCTCACAGTCGCTGCAACCCAACTCGGCCACCTTCTCAAGGCGGAGGCTCGCTCCCTGGTCCGTGGACGCTCGTTCCGGCCCGGGGCCGGCACAGCCGCCCGCGGCGACCAGCACCCAGCCCAACGCCAGCAGCAAGCTCGTGATCTGTTTGCCCATCCGCATCTCTGCCTCCTCTGAAACGCTTCTCTATACTGCCGAAGTGCTTCGCGGCTTCGCCGTTGCCAACGGCAAGCCTGACGCCCACCTTCCGCAATTGCTTCGCAGAGATCAGCGGCGAGCGCCATAAAAAGAATGCCCACCCGGCGCGCTCATCACACCAGCGGGCATGACGGTCGCAGGCTCACGAGAAGCTCCTCGACCGGGATGCAAAGGATGTCGTCGATCCGCAATTTTTCGTTGCCGCGATAGGCTAACACCGTTTCGTATTCCGGGTAGGCGGCATGGAATGTACGCAGCGCACGCAAATCGTGGCGATGGACGCGGCCGCCGTTCTTGACCTCGATGGCCCAGAAGCCGTCCTTCCCGTAGACGATGAAATCGACCTCGAATTTCCATTATGTGACTCAAAACGGAATTAGTAATTCCTGACTTCTACCAAACTCCCCGTTTCGGCGTCAACGAGCATGGTGCTAGCCTGCATTTCTCATCGCCCTCCTGCTGCGGGCGCGGATAGGCTTGTTCCCACAAAGAGATAGGGTCATCCACGGCCGGCCAGCCCGTCCGCGATCACCCGTCAAAAGCTTCCAGCTCGAGGAGATCGTCGATGGTCTGGCGGCGCCGGATCAATCGAGGCTCTCCGCCGTCGATCAGAACCTCCGGGGCCAGCGGACGGGAGTTGTAGTTGCTGGCCATGGCGCTTGCGTACGCACCGGCATCGTGGAAGACGAGATAATCGCCCACCTTCACGGCCGGCAAGTCCACGGGCACAACGAGGCCCGAGTCGTCCTGGGTGAACAGGTCTCCTGCCTCGCAGAGGGGGCCCCCGACCACGGTGGCCTGTGCCGGCCCGGTCGCCGCCTCCCCGTTCCGCTTGACGGCGGAGATCGCATGATGGCTTCCGTACAGGGCCGGCCGTAGAAGATTGTCGAAGCCGGCGTCGACGAGCACGAAACGGTTCGCGCCCACGAGCTTGGTGGCACGCACTTCAGCGATGAGGAGGCCCGCCTCGCCCACCAGGTATCGACCCGGTTCGATCTCCAGCGAAACACCATGCCCTACGATCTCTTCAATCCGCCCGCGCGCCTGGTGCCAGAGACGAAAGAAGCCATCGGTGTCGAAGGGGCTCTCGTCGTCGCGATAGGGAATCGGCAGGCCGCCTCCACCAGAGATCGAGGCGATGTCCACCTTCAGGGCCGCCACCTGGTTGACCATGGCCTCGCAAACTCCTTTCAGGTGGTCGAAGTCGGAGCCCGAGCCGATGTGCATGTGCAGGCCGACAAGACGAAGCTGGTACTCCTCGATGCACTGTAGCGCCCGGTGGGCGTACTCATGCCAGATTCCGTGCTTGCTCCATTCGCCCCCGGTGTTGGTCTTGCGACTGTGTCCGTGGCCGAACCCGGGGTTGATCCGAAGCCACACACGATGGCTGGGGTGGCGGCGGCCGAGCTGGCCCAGCATGTCCGTCGAGCCTGCATTCACAGGGATCCCATGCTTGACGACCAGCTCGAGCACCTCGTCCGATAAGACATCGGCGGTGTAAACGACGGCCGCCGGATCACCGTTGCCGGAATAGCCGGCCGCAAGCGCTCGCCGCAACTCGCCAGCCGATGTCGCGTCGACCAGAACGCCCTCCGACCTCATCAGGCGGAGCATGTGGATGTTCGAGTTCGCCTTCTGGGCAAAGCGGATGAGATCGAAGCGCCGAAGCGCGCGGATCCGCTGGCGAATGACGCCGGCGTCGTAGACGTAGACGGGGGTGCCATATTCGCGAGCGAGCCGCTGGATCACCGAACCATCGACGGTCTTCATCGACGCACTGGCCTGCAACGAGACGCGCATCGCACTTCGGTCAGTACGGCGGCCAGACGGGCTCGCCGGCCTCGCCGAACACGGGCGACTGGAAAGCTCTCTCGTCTGACTCCCTGACCGAAGCGAAGTTCGACGACCTTCTTCGCAACTCCGACAGTGAGAGATCCGGATAAGAGCAGGTCCCTGAGGAGGGTCGCGTTCCGCTCGACCATACACACCAGCGATTCAGGATCTTATGAAATACGGCAGTGCCATCAATCCAATGCCAATCATGATGATCAGCAACATGCTGGATACGAAGTACGGATAGGCCATTAAAGCAACGCCCGATAACAGTGCCACGCCTCGTTTTTGCCGCCTACCGTAGACGAAGTACCCCAAACCGATGGTGCTGAACAACATGCTCCAGATTATTGATGCCGAGACATCCATGAATGCTCCTCTATCGGTGCTGGCGGCGACTTCGGGGCCCGGCGGTTGCTTCGGATGCTCAGCCCTGCGTTCCGGTCAGAAACGCGGCCAGCTCTTCGGAAGTCGCGTTGCCGGCGAGTAAACGGCCACCGGCCTCGACGACGGGGACGGATCGTAGACCCTTGGCAAGGATGAGACCCGGCCGCAAGGTCACATCTACCTGCTCGAGCTCGAAGTTCAGCTGCTGCTGTAACTTGGTGAGCCGCTGCTTCACGAGCGGGCAGAAAGGGCAGAGGTTTGCCGTATACAGTGTGACTCGCGGCAAGGCCGGCGGCGCGTCGACGACGCCGGCGGAAACATCGGCCACCGAGCCGTATCCGATCCACTTGGAGAGGTGCGGAAACCAGCGAATGTAGGCCAGTTGCGCCAGCACGGTTACCAGCAAGACGAATCCAGCGGCCGTCCAGCCGTGCAACACGCCCACCACGACGAAGAGCACCGACAGCCCGAGCCAGCTCAGCCAAATGGCCACGAGATAGCACTGCTGTTTCATTTCAAACTCCAACGCCGCCCCCAGGGAAGCTAGCATCTGGTTCGTGTGGCTGCTACTGATAGGTTTTTCCAAAAGCCTCTTCGACTGGTCAACGGTCGCTCGCACGGTGAACTCTTCGTCACAATCTTAACCCGCCTTTCTCAACGGTTCGCGGCTGCGCGAGCGCAATGGCGCGCGATGACTGCGTTGCGCTTGGCTCGAGGGCTCGACGTACTGCACGAGTACGCCTGCGCCCTCGAACCGGCGCGCGCCTTGTCCTCGCGACCCTGGCGCCCGCTCGCTTCACGACCCGTTGAGAAATGCGGGTTAAGCCCCATCCAGCGGGAGGGTGCGCAGGAATATGGTAGTATTGCCTTAGTATGGCTACGACGAAGGTCACCTTCACCCTCGATGAGGCCACCATCGCCCGGCTGCGCCAGGCAGCCGAGCGGCTAGGCAAGCCCAAGAGCCAGGTCGTGCGCGAGGCGATCCAGGACTATGCCACGCGGATCGGGCGTCTGAGCGAAGGGGAGCGGCTCCGCTTGCTGCGTGTCTTCGACGAGGTCGTTCCGCGCATCCCGTCTCGCCCGCTCGCCCGCGTGGAAGAGGAGCTCGAGGCGATCCGGCGGTCGCGGCGCGGCGGCGGTAGGAGATCGGCGGAGACGTCGCGCCGTTGATCATCCTCGATACCTCGACTCTCGTCGACTGCCTCACCGGCCCGCGGCGTAGTGCGACGGTGCTGCGCCGCGCCATCGAACAAGGCGAGCGCATCTTGGTTCCCACGCTGGTGCTGTACGAGTGGCTGCGCGGGCCGAGACTGCAGGAGGAGCTCGCCGCCCAGGAGGCCCTCTTCCCGCGCCAATCAGCCCTGCCTTTCGGCCACCTCGAGGCGGCTCTGGCTGCGGATCTGTACAAGCGGGTCTCCGGGCCGCGAGGAAGGGAGATCGACCTGGCCATCGCCGCCTTCGCCCTGGCGCGAGAGGCCGCGCTCTGGACGCTCAACTCGAGGGACTTCGATGATGTCCCGGGGCTGCAGCTGTACATGAGTGGCTGAGGTAGGGAACGGGCTGCTTCCGGCCTTGATGACGAAGTCCACCTCGTAGCCGCGCTCGCACCAGTAGGCGCTCGCGCCGGTGTCAAGGATGAGGCTGAAGGGCCCGGCTCCGTCGATCTGAGCCGGCACGTAGACACGGTTGTTGTATAGATCGAAAGGCGCGACCGCGACGGGCTGGGCGACGTCCTGCTGGATGGCCGATGTGGCGCCTTGCGCCTTTTTCGACGTGCCTGCAACCAAACTCGTCTGGGTCAAGGAAACAGCGAACGACCCGACAACGATCAACAATGAATGGAAAATCGATGGAGGGCGAATCCAATTTTTCAATTTATCGAGAAAGTTCACTCTCAAAGACCGCCCCTCCGGCGAATTGCCAGCGCCGCTGAGGTCAGAAACATCGACCTCTCCGCTTCTCCCATCGTCGTACCGGAGCCAGACCCGATAGCCCTTCAAGGCTTTTACTTCAACCGGACGCTTCATCGGATCTCCTGCCCCAGAGATTGCCAGGGTTCTGTAGCGATGTTCAAGATTGACGGAATTGGCAACTCGAGGGTGCTCCTCTTTGCCTCCGGCAAGGCAATGGCCATCCGACCGAACCTTCGGCCCCTGAGTTCTCATGGCTGTAATGGCCGTCTCACAAAGGTGTGGTTGACGATCATGTCGAATATGACATACACTAGGGTGCGTCACAATGGACAACAAGCCTCTCGTGTGGCTGGAAGGTGACATTCAAACGCCACCTTTTTCCAAAGCAGCCAGACTTGAGGCAGGCTTCCTCCTCCGGAGGCTGCAGCAAGGAGAGAAGCTGTCGTTGCCACATTCGCGACGGATGCCGTCAATCGGCAGGAGATGCCACGAGCTCCGGATACAGGACAGAGATACGACGTGGAGAATCATCTATCGGAGTGATCCAGACGCGATCATTATCCTTGACGTGTTCAGCAAGAAGATGCGGCAGACTCCACGATCTGTGATCAGGGCGTGCAAAGAACGCATCAAGCGTTACGACGGGGTCGGTTGAGGACCGATTGTACGATGAGAAAGAGCAAAAGAGATCTTCTCGAGGCGCGGGGCTGGAAGGTCGGCTCCGCGGAGGAGTTCCTCGAGCTTTCGCCGGAAGAAAGCACATTCGTGAACATGAAACTGGCCCTAGCTCGGAGCCTGCGTGAGCGTCGCCAGAACCGAGAGCTCACGCAGATGCAGCTCGCAAAGCTCCTCGGATCCAGCCAGTCCCGCGTCGCCAAGATGGAGGCAGCGGATGCATCCGTGTCAATGGATCTGATGGTCCGGGCACTCCTGGCACTGGGAGCCTCTGCCGAGGATGTTGCGAAGATCCTAGGACGGGCTGGCGAGGAGCAGGCTGCATAACGGCGCAGCGAGAAATTGCCGCTATGGGCTCTCCATCTCCCTGGCGACCTCGCGATGGAAGAAGGGGATTCTATCTTCCAGCTTGGGGATCTCGCGCACCTCGGCGCCGACTGCTTCGAAGACGCTCCGAGTCAGGGAAAAACTCCGGATGGCCAGACGAGAGCTTCTTGTCGCGGTTGGACTCTTTGTTGATTGCTCCAAGTGGAAGGGCAACCTCAATGAGCTTCTTCTTGTGCTTCATTCCCGGTCCCTGTTTTCGACCTTCCTTACTGCACCCCCTCTCTGCCAATGATAGGTGAGACAGATTTCGCAAGCGCTCGTCTACCTCGGGGACGAACCCGAAGTCAAAGAGGTCGTCGGGCCACGGACTTGTCGGTGCCTCTTCCATCGCTTTTTCTCCATGAGCTAACTTGCATAAGACTGCGCGCCGAGAGCCGTGTCGTTTTTTTGTGCGAGGCTCCGATAGATCTGCATTTATCATCCTCCAGGAGCGGTGAGCAAGGTATCGACAGGGTAGGACGTCTCAACTATTCGTCGCGTGTCGGCTTCCTTAACCGCCGGCGGCAGTAGCGGAGGGAAGTGGTACAGACGAGCTTTGGTGGGGAAAGACTTGCGCGCTCTGCTCCGGCGGCTTCCTATGCAGTGAGGATGCCGACAACGGCGGCGCTGATGGCCCGTAGCCAGGGGCCTGGGTAGAGACCAATGGCTACGACGGTGGCCGCGAGGCCGACGAGCGCCAGTGTGGTGGCGATGGGAAGGGTGGGGCCAGGAGTTGCGGTAGCCGGTGCGGCTGGAGTTGCTTCCTGTTGCATGAACAGCACGACGATGACGCGCAGGTAGTAGAAGAGGGCCAGGCCCGAGGCCACGGCGGTGGCCAGGGCGAGGCGTGGCATGCCTGCCTGCAGGGCGGCGTTGAGGATGGCGAACTTGGCGAGGAAGCCAGCGGTGGGCGGGATGCCGGCCAGCGACAGCAGCATCAGGGTCAGGGTGCCGGCCAGCCAGGGGCGCCGGCGGCCGAGGCCACGATAGGCTTGCAGGCTGTCGACGTCCGAGGTTGCCTGGCAGGAGAGCACCGTCACCACGGCGAAGGCGCCGAGGGTCATCAACACGTAGACGAGCAGGTAGAAGGCCACGGCCTCGGCACCGGCTCGCCCGCCGGCGACCAGCGCCACCATCGTGTAGCCGAGGTGGGCGATCGAGGAGTAGGCGAGCAGCCGCTTGAGATCCTGCTGCAGCAAGGCCAGCAGGTTGCCGCCGAACATGGTGACCACGGCGATGACGGTGAGTGCGACGCCGAAGCTGCTGCTCTGCAGGCTGGCCCCACCGGCAAGCCGCAGCAGCACCGCCAGCACCGCCACCTTCGAGCCGGTGGCGATGAGCGCGGTTACCGGCACCGGAGCTCCCTGGTAGACGTCGGGCGACCACATGTGGAAGGGAACCAGCGCCAGCTTGAAGCCGAATCCGGCCAGCAGCAGCAGGGCGCCGGCCACCGCCCAGGCCGACTCCGGCTGCCGGCCGAGCTGGGGAGCCAGGCGCAGCACCGCCTGCACGGCAGGCCGCAGCGACAGGCTGCCGCTGGCGGCGTAGATCAGCGCTATGCCGAAGAGCAGAAAGCCGGAGGACAGGGCGGCCAGCACCAGGTACTTGAGGGCCGCCTCCAGGGAGGCGCGCGTCTGCCGCAGATAGCCGATGAGCGCGTAGAGGGCGACGGTGAGGATCTCGAGGCCGAGAAAGAAGGCAGCGAGATGGTCGGCGCAAGCCAGCACGCCCATGCCGGTGGTTGCGAACAGCAGCAGCGCATAGAAGGCCTCGGGATCCTTCTTGCGGGCAGCGAGATAGGGGCGGGAGATGACCACCAGCACCCCGGTTACGGCGTAAAGGAGGAGGAGGAAGAAGAGGGCGTAGCTGTCGATGCGCAGCAGTGGGGTGACGTTTCGCGGCGCCACCTGGCGGGCCAGCGGGATCGACAGCATCGCCAGGCCGGCACCGGCGAGGGCCAGCCGGTGCAGCCACCGCCGGCCGGCGCCGAAGGCCCCCGCCAGCATGACGGCAGTGCCGGCCAGCGCCGGGATGATCAGCGGCCATAGCGCCTGCAGCTCGGCGCCGCTCATTGTTGTTCCTTCAAAGGGAAGGTCGTCGCCGCTGCTGCGGGGGCCGCACGATCGCGGGCAGCTCGACGGGCAACCAGCAAATCCGGAAACAAGGGCTCGGCAGGGTCAGCGGGCGCCCGGGTGAGGGCGGTGAGGCTGCGGTCGGGGGGTGCCATCTCGGGATCGGCGGGGTTGAACCGGACGTCAGCGGCAACCAGTTGGGCGAGTGGCCGCTCGGCGGTCTGCAGCACCGGTTGCGGAACGATGCCGAGAAGCAGGATGAGTAGCGCCAGGGTTCCCAGGACCAGCGTCTCTCGAGGGCTGAGGTCGGCCATCGCCGTGGCCGGCGCCTCGGGCTCGGGCCCGAAGAAGGCCCGTTGCATCAGCGCCAGCGACACCACCGCCGCCAGCACGATGCCGGCGGTGGCCGTCGCCACCAGGGCGGGATTGAGGGGGAAGCTGCCCAGCAGCACCAGAAACTCGCCGATGAAGTTGCCCATGCCCGGCAACCCCAGGGAGGCGAGCGCGAAAAGAAGCGCCAGGGCCGAAAGTCGCGGCACCTGCGACCACAGCCCACCGAGCTCGGAGAACTCCCTGGTATGCAGCCGCTCCTGCAGCATGCCGGCGACGGCGAACAAGGCACCGGTGGCGACCCCGTGAGCGATCATCTGCACCACCGCACCCTGCAGGGTGGTAAGCCCCCAGGCCGCCACCCCCAGCACCACGAAGCCCATGTGGCTGACGCTCGAGTAGGCGATCATGCGCTTCAGATCAGTCTGCGCGAAGGCGAGCACGGCGCCGTAGAAGATGCCGATGACAGCGAGAATCGCCAGCGGTGCGGCGAGCAGGGCGGCGGCCTCTGGAAAGAGCGGCACGCCGAAGCGGATGAGGCCGTAGCCGCCGGTCTTCAGCAGCAGGCCGGCGAGCAGCACGCTGCCGGCTGTGGGTGCCTCGGTGTGGGCGTCGGGCAGCCAGGTGTGGAAGGGAAAGATCGGCAGCTTGACGGCGAAGGCGGCGAGGAATCCGAGAAAGAGCCAGCGGGCGGTGGGCAACGGCAGCTGGGTGTGCAGCAGCCGTGTGTAGTCCATCGTGTAGACGCCGGTGGCGGCGCCGTGGGCGGCGTAGAGCCCCAAGATCGCCACCAGCAGCAGCAGGCCGCTGACCATGGTGAAGAGCGTGAACTTGATCGCCGCCGCGATACGACGCTCGTGCCCCCAGACGCCGATGAGGAAGATCATCGGCACCAGCATCAGCTCCCAGAAGAAATAAAAGAGGAAGAGATCGTAGGCGAGAAAGACCCCCATGATGCCGGCGACCGTGGCCAGGATACAGAAGTAGTGGGCGCCGACCCCGCGGTCGATCTCGCGCCACGAAACCAGCACCCCGATGCACGCCAGGCACCCGGTGAGCACCACGAAGAGCAAGCTCAGGCCGTCGAGGGCCAGGTGGAACTCGATACCGAAGCGGGGGATCCAGGGAAGCCTCTGCTCGAGCATCGGTCCCTCCACCCCGATGCCGGCCTCGCCGAGCGTGAGCCACAGGCCCACACTCAGGGCCAGGGTGAGCAAGCTGGCCAGCAGCGAAACCCAGCGCGCCGCGGCGGCCCGCCAGCGGCCGAGCAGTGCGGCCAGGCCGCCGCCGATCAGCGGCAAACCGATGAGGGCGCTCAGGGTCAGCTCGGGCATCGACCTATCAGCTCCAGATCCAGACGGTCAGCAACAGCAGCACACCGGCCACCAGCGCCGCCGCGTAGCTGCGCAACCGGCCGCTCTGGGTGAGCGACAGCAGGCGATGCGCACCGCGGGTGAGGCCGCTCACCGCGTCCACCAGATCGTCGATCGGCTCCTCGCGCAGCCATGTCGCCAGCCGGCAGAAGGGCACCACCAGGGCGGCCTGATAGAGGGTGTCGGCGCCCCAGCCGGAGAGCCATAGCTGGTGGGTCGCTCGACCCCAGCTGGTTGCTGCCAGCCGCTGCAGCCAGGGCGGCCGGTTCATGAACAGGTGATAGGCGACGATCAATCCCAGCAGGCTGAGGGCGGCGGCCATGGCCTGCAGGGTGTGCTCGGCGCTGAGAGCCGCCGTCGCCGAGCCGAGAGAGGCCGCCGCGGCAGCCGCCGGGGAGGCTGCCCGAAAGACCGGCCCGAGAAAGGTGCCGAGAGCGTGCTGGCCACCGAGGCTGGCGGGCATCTGCAGGAAGCCGGCCAGCAGCGAGCCGGCGGCCAACCCGACGCAGGGCCACAGCAGCAACGGGCCGGGACGGCGTAGCTTGCCGCTCGACGCCGGCCCTGCCGGTCCGGCGAAGATCAAGAAATACCAGCGGAAGGCGTAGAGCGCCGTCAGCCCCGCGGTGAGAAAGAGCAGCACCAGCAGCCACGGGTGGCCGAACGGCGGCCGCCAGCTGGCCCAGAGGATGGCGTCCTTGGAGTAGAAGCCGGCGGTGATCAGCGGGATGCCGGCGAGCGAGGCGGCACCGACAGCGGCCAGCGCCGCCGCCCCGGGCAAGGCACGGCCCCTGCGCAGGCCGCCGAGACGGGTCAGGTCACCTTCGCCGCCGCAGGCATGGGTGACGATGCCGGCGCTCAGAAAGAGCAGCGCCTTGAAGAAGGCATGGGTCACCAGGTGAAACATCGCAGCAACGAAGGCGCCCACCCCGAGGGCGGCGAACATGTAGCCGATCTGGCTGATGGTGGAGTAAGCGAGCACCCGCTTGATGTCCCGCTGCACCAGGGCGGCACAGGCGGCGCTGAGAGCGGTAAGGGTGCCGATGGTGGCGAGAGCTGCCATCACCGCCGGGGCTAAAAGGAAGATCTGATGCGTGCGGGCGATCAGGTAGACGCCGGCGGTGACCATGGTGGCGGCGTGGATGAGGGCGCTGACCGGGGTGGGGCCGGCCATGGCGTCGGGAAGCCAGACCTGCAGCGGCAGCTGCGCTGACTTGCCGAGAGCTCCCACCAGCAGCAAGGCGGCGGCGAGGGTGACGGTGGGGTTGCCCACATCCCACAGTCTTGCCGCCCCCTGCAAGACCTCGTCGAGCTGCAAGGTGCCGAGCTCGCGGGCCAGCAGGAAGAGCCCCACCACCAGGGCGGCGTCGCCGACCCTGGTGACGATGAAGGCCTTGCGGGCGGCGGCGCCGTTGGCCGGATCCTGGTACCAGAAGCCGATGAGCAGGTAGGAGCATAGGCCCACCCCTTCCCATCCGAGGTAGAGGAGAGCGAGGTTGTCGGCCAGCACCAGGATCAGCATCGCCGCCACGAACAGGTTCAGGTAGCAGAAGAAGCGGCGGTAGCCGGGGTCCGCGGCCATGTAGCTCACTGCATAAAGATGAATGAGAAAGCCGACGCCGGTGACGATCAGCACCATCAGCACCGCCAGCGGATCGAGCCGGAAGGCTACCGCCGGGGCCAGCGAGCCGACCGAGAACCAGGTGTAGAGCGTCTGCTGCACGGTGGGCACGCCGCCGCCGGTGTGGGCGACTGCCGGGGCGATGCCGGTCGGGGAGAGGGTGGGGAAGGTGGCGGCGATCAGCGGCGCCGAAGACCACAGCGCCGCCACCAGGCTCAACCCCACCGCCGCGCATCCGATCGTTGCGATGGCTCGCCGTCCGAGCCGGCCTCCCACCAGGGCCAGCAGCAGGGAGCCGAGAAGCGGCGCCGCGACCATCGTCGAGAGCGTCATTTCTCCACCTACCCCTGCAGGGTGTCGAGGGCGTCGGCGTCGAGGGTGGATGCCTGCCGGTAGATCTGTAGGATCAGCGCCAGCGCCACCGCCACCTCGGCGGCCGCCATGACCATGATGAAGAGCGCGAAGACCTGTCCGTCGGCCTGCTGCCAGCGTGCCGCCGCACCGATAAAGGCCAGCGCCGCGCCGTTGAGGACGATCTCCAGGGCCAGCAGCATGAAGACCAGGTTGCGGCGTAACAGCACGCCGAAGGTACCGATGGCCACCAGCGCGGCGGCCACTGCCAGCACGTGGCTGGTCGGCACCGTGGCGGCACCGATCATGGGTTCCTGCCTAGGTAATAGGCCCCCAGCAGGCCGACCAGCAGCAGAACCGAGGCCAGCTCGACCCCGATCAGGTAGCTGCCGAAGAGGCTGGCGCCGACCTCGCGGGGGCCGATGACAGTGCCGGCAGCTGGCGTGGCCGGCGCCCAGAGCACGACGCGCAGAGCGACTGCGGCCAGCGCCGCGCCCAGGAGCGAGGGCAGAATCCAGGCTCGCGGTGCCAGCCAGCGGTGCTCCCGCTGTCGGGATTCCGGCCCGAGGTTGAGGATCATGATGGCGAAGAGGATCAGCACCATGATGGCGCCGGCGTAGATGATGATCTCGAAGGCGGCGATCAGGGGCGCGCCGAGGGCATAAAACGTCAGCGACAGGGCGAACAGCGCCAGCACCAAATAGAGCAGAGCGTGCAGGGCGTTGGCGCGGGTGACGGCAAGCAGGGCGGCGAGCACGGCGACCCCCGAGGCGGTATAAAAGAGCACGGTCACGGCAACAGCTCGGGGATGTCAAAGGGGAGAGTCTCGGTCACGGCAACAACGCGCGGATGTCGAGGGGGCGCGCTCACGGCAACAGATCCCGGATATCGACGGGGGGATCCTCGCCCAGCGCCTCGCCCTTCTCCTTGCCGGCGATGCTGACGCCGGCGTGGCGATAGAAGTTGTAGTCGGGGTGCTTGCCGGTGCCGTCGATGAGCAGGTCTTCCTTCTCGTAGATCAGCACCTGGCGATCGTACTCGGCCATCTCGTAGTCGGGGGTCAGCTGGATGGCGTAGGTGGGGCAGGCCTCCTCGCAGAAGCCGCAGAAGATGCAGCGTGAGAAGTTGATGCGGAACCACTCCGGGTAGCGCCGGCCGTGCTCGTCCTCGGTGGCTTGCATGCTGATGCAATCCACCGGGCAGACCACCGCGCACAGGTCACAGGAAACGCAGCGCTCCTGGCCGTCGGGGTCACGGGAGAGAATGATGCGGCCGCGGTTGCGCGGCGCTATGGGGGCGCGCTCCTCCGGATACTGGTAGGTGGCACGCCGGTGGAACTGGTGCTTGAAGGTGACCCACAGGCCGCGCGCCAGGCTGGCAACCGGCAGCGAGCGAGATCGCATCCTCTAGCCTCCCGCGGGCGGGTTGCCGGCGACCACAAGGGCACCGGTGACCAGCAAGTTGACCAGCGCCAGCGGCAGCAGCACCTTCCAGCCGAAGGCCATGAGCTGGTCGTAGCGCAGCCGCGGCAGGGTCGCTCGCACCCAGATGAGTATATAGAGAAAGAGGGCCACCTTGAGGCCGAACCAGAGCGGCGGCACCAACCAGGGTCCGCTGCCACCACCGAGAAAGGCGACCGTACCGATGCAGCCGAACAGCAGCATGGCCAGGTACTCGCCGAGAAAGAAGAGGGCGAACTTCATGCCGCTGTACTCGGTATGGTAGCCGGCCACCAGCTCGTTCTCGGCCTCCGGCAGGTCGAACGGCAGCCGCTTGCTCTCGGCGAAGCCGGCCACCAGGAAGATCAGGAAGGCCAGCGGCTGGAGCAGAACGAACGGCAGCGGCCGCTGGGCGGCGACGATGTCGGTGAGGCTGAAGGAGCCGGCCAGCAGCACCACCGAGGCGAGCGACAGGCCGAGGGCGAGCTCGTAGCTGATCATCTGTGCCGCCGCCCGCATGGAGCCCAGCAGCACGTACTTGCTGTTCGAAGAGAT
>JBHHYG010000017.1:0-21521 GCA_046757445.1 Acidobacteriota bacterium | reverse complement strand
GAGTACGCCTCCGCGCCCGATCCTGCGCGCGCCTTGCAGCCGCGCGCCTCTCCGCGCCCTCGCGACGACCGCCGTTGAGAAATGCAGGCTAGCCACCTCCCCCACCAAGCCATGAACAAACTCTAGCTGTAGCTGTTGACAACGCCCCTTCATATCAGCCCCACAGCAACCCTTGCCAGCACATCTCGTGAAGGGCATAGTCGGGCTTTGCGTCACTCCCCTCAAGCCGGAGACGCCGACAACGACCATGAGCGAACCGAAATCCACTGCTTTGTCATACCCCTCCGATCCAGCATGCTCGCCCACGTTGCAAGGAGGCAAGGAACCAGCCCACGAGCAACGGCCCTCAGATGTCGACGGAACCTTACTCGCCCAGGCGTGCATCGACCGGCGGCGATTCATGGGATTCCTCTCAGGGGTGGGGCTGGGTGGCACGCTCTTCCCCGGTGTTTTGTGGGCCAAGTACCAGGAACAGAAGGAGCCCACGGTCAGCAAGGAGATGATCGTCGAGGCCGAGAAGATCACCGGCCTGGAGTTCACCGACGAGGAAAGGGAGATGATGCGGCAGGGCCTCAGCAGGAACCTACGCTCCTACGCAGCGCTGCGCCAGTTGGAGATCCCCAACGATGTACCGCCGGCGCTGCTGTTCGAGCCGGTGATGCCGGGCATCGAGACCGACCCCGAGGGCGAGCAGCGGCCACTGCGTGTGAGCCCCCAGAAGGTACCGGCCGTCTCCGACGACCATGAGGAACTGGCGTTTCTGACCGTTGCCCAGCTCGGAGAGCTGTTGCGCACCCGCAAGATCAGCTCGGTCGAGCTGACCTCGATGTACCTCGAACGCCTCGAGCGCTTCGACCCCAAGCTACATTTCGTCGTCAGCCGCACGGAGAAGCTGGCGATGGAGCAGGCCGCCCGGGCCGATGAGGAGATCGCCGCAGGCAACTACCGGGGTCCCCTGCACGGCGTTCCGTGGGGCGCCAAGGACCTGCTGGCCGAGCGCGACTACCCCACCACCTGGGGCGCCGCCCCCTACAAGGAGCAGCTCATCTACGAGGACGCCACGGTGGTGAAGCGATTGGAGGCGGCCGGTGCGGTGCTGGTGGCCAAACTGACGATGGGGGCGCTGGCGCAGGGCGATTACTGGTTCGGCGGCAGGACCCGGAACCCCTGGAAGATCGAGCAGGGGTCCAGCGGTTCCTCGGCCGGCCCCGGCTCCGCCACGGCGTCCGGCTGCGTCGGCTTCGGCATCGGCACCGAGACGCGCGGCAGCATCGTCTCTCCCAGCACCCGCAACGGTGTCACCGGCCTTCGGCCCACCTACGGGCGTGTCAGCCGACACGGGGCCATGGCCCTGTCGTGGAGCATGGACAAGATCGGCCCCATGTGTAGGAGTGCCGAGGATTGTGCCTTGGTCTTTTCCGCCATCCACGGCGCCGACGGCCACGACCCGAGCGCTCGCACGGTGCCCTTCAACTGGGACCCGTACAAGCCAGTGCAGATGCTGCGCGTCGGCTACCTCGCCAGCGCCTTCGAGGAGGCCGAGAGGTACCGCAACAGGGCCTTCGATCTCGATACCCTGCGCGTGCTGCGTGAAACGATCGGCCTCGACCTGGTGCCCATCGAGCTGCCGGACTTTCCCATCAGTGCTCTGGGATTCATCCTCATGGCCGAGGCGGCCGCTGCCTTCGACGAACTCACCCGCAGCGGCCGCGACGACCTCCTCACCCGCCAGAATCGTGGCGCCTGGCCGAACAGTTTCCGCACCGCCCGCTTCATACCGGCGGTCGAATACATCCAGGCCAATCGCGCTCGCACCATCTACATGCGCCACTTCTCAGAGACCATGCGCAACATCGATGTCTTCGTCACACCATCCTTCCGTGGCGGTGTGATCGGCGCCACCAACCTCACCGGCCACCCCTGCGTTGTGGTGCCGAACGGCTTCACCGAGGAGGGCACCCCGGTGAGCATTTCGTTTATCGGCGGCCTGTATAAGGACGCCGAGACGCTACGATTGGCCCATGCCTTTCAACAAGTCACCGACTTTCACTTGCGCCACCCCGATGTCGACTCCCAGCCGATGCCGGCTACAGGCTATGGAAAGAACTAGGAACTTCTCGCTTCCCCTGATCGGGGCGCTGGTGATGACCGGCCTGGCGCTGGTTGCGGGCTCGACCGTGGCCGCAACCCGGCGGGGGCAGGAGGAGTCCCGCAGCACGGTGCCCGGACTGTCTTTCAAAGAGATGTTAGGCCTCCGTTCGGTCGGGGCCTCGACCATCTCACCCGACGGCAGCATGATCGCCTACCAGGTGAGCAGCACCGACTGGGAGAGCAACAGTTATCAGACGGAGATCTGGCTGGCCAGGCGCGGCGAGGCGCCCTTCCAGCTGACCCGCGCACCGGAGGGTAGCAGCAGCGGGCCCCGCTGGTCGCCTGACGGTCGTTGGCTGGCGTTCTTCAGGGGGGAGGGCGACAGCCGGCAAGTTTACCTGATCCGCCCTGATGGCGGTGAGGCTCGCCCCCTGGCGAAGATGGAGCAGCGAGTGAACCGCTACCGGTGGTCGCCCGACGGTCGTCGCATCGCCTTCACGGCCAGCGAGCCGGTAAGCGAGACGACCAAAGCTCGTCGGAAAGCCTACGGCGAATTCGCGGTGGAGGACGCAGAGTACAGAACGACCCACCTCTGGTTGCTCGAACTCGAGACGGAAGACAACCGTGAGAGCAGATACTTCACCGACGCCTCGCCGCGGCGTCTCACCGGCGGAGATGATTTCACGGTCGGCAGCTTCAGCTGGTCGCCCGACGGCACCGAGATCGCCTTCGACCACCGACCCGATCCGCTGATTAACTCCTCCGTCGACACCGACATCTCGGTGCTCGATGTGGCAACCGGTGACATTCGTCACCTGGTGCAGCAACCTTCCCCCGATCGCGGCCCCATCTGGTCACCCGACGGCGGGCGGATCCTGTTTTCCACCAGCATGGGGAAAGAGGCCTTCTACTATCTCAACGACGAACTGGCGACGGTACCCGCGAGCGGTGGTGAGATCCGGCAGCTGACCGGGGATTTCGATGAAGATCCCTCGAATGTCCACTGGAACGCCGCCGGCATCACTTTTGTCGCCAGCATCAGGACCTCTCGCCAGCTTTTCTCCCTCGACCCCGAGAGCGGCGAGACAACCCTGCTGGCCGATACGCCGCGGGTGATCCAATCGGTCGACTTTTCGGCAGATGGCCGCACGCTGGCCATCCAGGCGAGTGGCCCCAGCCACCTGACAGAGATCTTCAGGACACGGCTCGACCCTTATTCACCGGTGCAGGTAACCGACATGACCGAGCAAGTCGCCGGCTGGCCCCTGGGCAGCCGCGAGGTGGTGCAGTGGAAAAGCGAGGACGGCACCCGGATCGAAGGGGTTCTGTACAAGCCGGCCGATTATGACCCGGGCCACCGCTACCCCCTCCTGGTGGTCATCCATGGTGGCCCGACCGGCACCTCCCGACCGCAGCTGGTGCCGCGCTACGTCTACCCGGTGTTGCAATGGCTGGCCAAGGGTGCCGTGGTGATGATGCCCAACTACCGCGGCTCGGCCGGCTACGGCGAGACCTTCCGCTCGCTCAACGTCCGCAACCTGGGGGTGGGAGATTCCTGGGACGTGCTCTCGGGCGTGCAATACCTGATCGACGAGGGCATCGCCGATTCCGACCGGCTCGGTGCCATGGGGTGGAGCCAGGGCGGTTACATTTCGGCGTTCCTGACCACGACCAGCGATCGCTTCAAGGCGATCTCAGTGGGCGCCGGCATCTCCGACTGGATGACCTACTACGTCAACACCGACATCCATCCCTTCACTCGCCAGTATCTGAAGGCCAACCCCTGGGACGACCCGGAGATCTACGCCAAGACCTCGCCGATGACCTACATCCAGAAGGCGCGTACGCCCACGCTCATCCAGCACGGTGAGCTCGATCGGCGGGTTCCCATTGCCAACTCCTACGAACTCTACCAGGGGCTGCAGGATGAGGGGGTGGAGACCAAGCTGATCGTCTACAAGGGCTTCGGTCACCCCATCAACAAGCCGAAGGAGAGGCTCGCTGCCACCTGGCACAACTGGATATGGTTCGCTCGCTACATCTGGGATGAAGAGGTCGAGCTACCTCTCGAGATAGCCGACGCCTCAGAGCACGAACAGCCCTAGAAGCGTGCCCGACTTTGAAGAGGTCAATCCACAGCGGATCGGCGCCGCCGAGATCGTCGTTGGCATACCCTCCTACAACGAAGCTGAGACCCTGGCCCATGTCGTCCGCGTTGTGGATCAGGGATTGCAGCTCCACTTCCGCGAACAGGCGGTGGCCATCATCAACGCCGACAACGCTTCCACCGATGGCACCCGCGACGTATTCCTGAGTACCGAAACCGGGACGCCGAGGATCTACCTGACGACGCCGCAGGGCGTGCGTGGGAAGGGCAGCAATCTGCTGAACTTGTTTGCCAGGGCAAGGGATCTCGGGGCCCAGGCTGTCGCGGTCGTCGACTCCGATCTCCGTAGCATCGAGCCGCGCTGGGTGCAGAAGCTTGTCAACCCGGTGCTCAAAGGCTACGACCTCGTGACCCCCATCTACATCCGTCACAAGTACGACGGCACGATCACCAACAACGTCGCCTACCCGCTGGTGTCGGCCCTATTCGGCCGCCGCATTCGCCAGCCTATCGGCGGTGAGTTCGGCTTCTCGAAACAGTTGATCGATCGACTCCTTTCGCTACCGGCCTCGGGGCCGGTGCGCCACTTCGGTATCGACATCTGGCTGACCACGCAGGCATGCATTCAGGGAATGAAGATATGCCAGAGCTTCATGGACGCACCTAAGGTTCATAATCCGAAGGACCCCGGCGACGGTCTCGACGCGATGTTCCGCGATGTAGCCGGGGTGCTGTTCACTTGCATGATCGATCACCCCGATGCTTGGCTCACTGTCGAAACAACAAAACCCTCGGTCATGTATGGCTTCGGCATGGGCGCCCGACGGCGGCCGCAGGCGGTAACCGTCAACACCGGCAACCTGTATCGTCAGTTCACCCGCGCCTTCGCGACTTACCGCGAAGATATCGAGCAGGTTCTGGCGCCACGACAATGGAATGAATTGCGCGCCACCCTGCAGAAAGATCCTTTCGATCAGAAGCTGTCCCGAGAACTCTGGACCCGAATCGTATACGACGTTGCGGTCGCCTACTCGATCGACCTCCTACCCCGGAAGAGACTGCTGGATCTGACGCTCGGCCTTTACAAGGGAAAGGTTCTATCCGACCTCCTCGAGTTGACCGAGATGGGCCCCTGGTACGCTGAGCGCCATGTGGAGCGGCTCGTCGACCGTTTCGAAAGGGAGAAGCCCTACCTGGTCGAGCGCTGGCACCAAGCGCATGCCGGCTGAGTTCCTGCGTCGGGGCTAGGAGACGGTATAGGGCTTGCGCAAGTAGCGCTTGGCGCTCTTGTGCGCCTTCTGGACATCGGCAGCCTCGAGGACTGACCGGTAGTCCGCGATCGCCGCCTCCCTGTTACCCAGCAGATCGAACGCCTGGCCGCGGCCCAGATGGGCCAAGGTCACCGCCGAGGCCGGCGAATCATCGCGTTCGAGCACCCACCCGTAGGCTCTGCTGGCGGCCTCGCCCCGCCCGGCCTTCAGTGCCGCACCGCCCCACGCCAGATGAAGGCGCTGGGCATCGGCGCGGTCAAAATTGGGAACACCGGCGGCGACCCGATCGAGAAGCTCCTCATAGACCTCCAGCGATCGATCCCACTCCTTGGCACGCTCCAGTACAAAGGCGAGGTTCTGGAGAAAGTAGAAGTTGCGGGGAAATCGCTCGGCCAGCCCGGTCAGAATCTCGGCCGCACGCAGCGGTTGGTCATTCCGAACATAGACTACGGTCAAGGTCACCAGAGCGGAGTCCTTGAGTCGCGAGCCCTCCGCCGCGACGTGCTCGATCTGCTCGATACCCCGCTCGGTGTTCCCGTGTATGCCGACGAACAAGCCAAAGAATTTGGCGAACCACGGCATGGTGCCGGTAACGAAATTGTAGGTTCCCAGCCCGTATTCGGCGTCCACCCAGCTGGGGTCGGCTTTCAGGACCTCACGATGGTCGGAAACCGCGCCCTTGGAGTCGCCAATGGCGCTCATGAACTGATGCAACACCGTTGTGCGGTAACCGGCGCGGATGCCGCGCAAGACACCGTGGTAGTACTTCGCTTCGACGGCGCGCTCCGGATCGGCAGACAGCGTCGAGGTACGCTCGAGCCCCCGATCGACCAGGTCGAGCACCTGCTTGGTCAGCGCCGAGCGCTCCTCGGCGCTGCCCTTCTTGCCCGAGCGGAAACGCGACATATCCAGGTAGCGGCCGAGGTCGAACTCACCGCGCCGAAACAGCTCCTTCATCCATAAGGTGAGGGCCTTCCAAGCGTAGGGTGCGGGATGTTCAGGCGCCACGGAGAGAGCTTCGTCGAAGGTGGCGAGGGCCTCATCGTAGTCGAGGTTGAAGATCTGCTCATTGCCTTGCCGATAGAGCTCGTCGAGCTTCGACAGGGAGGCGACGCGAGGCAACTGCGCCGCGCTGTCTCTGGCTGCTACGGGCGCCGCCGGCAACCCCTCGCCGGCTGCACCTGAGAGAGCAGCCACGCAACAAGTCGACAGGAGAAAGATCAAAAGAGCTCCGGCCCCGTCGACTGAGTAGCCTGCTCGTCTCATCGGCTCGACCTCATGGGCCCATTGTGAGCGCTTCCCGGCCAGCATGCACGCCTCACCCTGCCGAAAGCGAAAGCAACCGCACAGGAACGGCGGCTAGGAGCCTGGCCTGCATTCGCCCAACGGCCCCGCATGCCGGCGCGCAGTTGACACCCCCAAGCCCCCTGAATACCGTGAGTGCTTTCGTGCAACTATCTCGGAGGAACGGGATGCGCAGAAGGAATGTCTTGGGATCGTCGGTTGCTTTGGTGGCTCTTTTTCTCGCGGCCATGCCGCTGCAGGCGGGGTCGAACTCGGTCCAGGAACAGGAGCTATCACTCGACAAGCTCATCGGTGACTACGAGTTCGAGGTACCCGAGTTCGGCCCCATCGTCGTCACCATCGCTCTGAAAGAAGAGGCGACGCTCACCATTCAGAGCACCTACGATGGGGGCCCGGCGTCGAACCTGAACCACGTCGAGGACAACAAGTACAAGCTCGAAAGCTCCGAATTCGGCACCATCAACATCGAATTCTTCGAGGATGAAGGAGGCAACGTCACCTCGATGTCCATCGACAGCTACGAGTTCAGCTTCGTCGCCAAGAAGAAAGAGTCGAAGTGACGCACGGCGCTCATCCGCCTTTGCCAGTAGCGCCCCGGTGGCGTAGCGGGGCTAGCCCGAACATCTCAACGGCTTGCGGCCCCGCGAGCGCAATGGCGGGCGATGACTGCGTTGCGCTTGGCTCGAGGGCTACTCCGGGGATATAGAAGGACGAAGCGCTACTTCTCGGCCACTAGCAAAGAGTAACGAAAGGCACCTGTGGAGTAACCTCGCTTCATCGCCCTGAACGCACGCAAGAAGTTCACGACCTCCCTGCCTTGCCGCACCGCCATGCTCCACAGGGCTCTGTCCTTGATGATGTCAAGGCACAGATCCCAGGTCCTCTGGACCTCGGAGCTGATATCCAGGTAGTAGCTCATCTTCAATCCGTTGTCTTGAAAATGGCCTCTGTATTCCTCTGCGGTAGGAAGGCGCACCAGCATGCCTGCCTCGATCGGCTCGATGATCTCCCTCTTGGAACGCTCATTCAGCGAGCCGTTCTTTAGCCACGCTGCGATGCCGATTCTTCCACCTTCCGATAAGAGAACCGTAACGTCTTCGAAGAAGCCGCGCCGGTCTTCAAGATGCGAGAGAACCTCCAAGGCCAGAATCGCATCGAAGGAACCCCGCAAGGGTAGACGGCAGGCATCGGCGACCACGTAGTTCGCCAGGTGACGGGCAGCCAGGGAGGTACGGCGTGCCATCTGCGCCTGTACGGCACTGACGGTAACGCCAACGACCCAGCAGTGGAGCTTCTCCACGAGGTAGGTGCAGGATCCCCCGACGCCGCAGCCGACGTCCAGCACTCTCGAGCCGCTTTGCAACCCGCACTGTCCGGTGAGTAGCTCGAGGAGGTTTTCCGCCGCCTCTTCCTTGGTTTCGCTGCCGGTGTGGTAATAGCCGTGGTGAATATGATTCCCCCACAGCTCTCGATAGAAGAAAGAGAGCGTGTCGTAATGCTCGGCGACTCGATCCGTCAGCGCCGTTTGCCCAGTGGTGAGGTCGGACATTGGAATGTGGTGGATAATCAGTGAGGGCGACGTCCATAGCCGCCTCGTCTCTACCGCCCGTCCAATCTGGTCATGGGAAGCAGTTCAGGCGGTAGACTTCCAGCGTCGGATGGTGGAAGCCATACTCCTCTCCCTCGAATCGCCTGATCAGACGGGCATTCCTAAAAAGCCTCCGATACCACCTCTCTTGTCGTCGAAAACGAGCGGATTCATCCTGCAAGTAACGCCGGTAGTTCAGCGAGCTCGTCAGCAGATAACGGTAATCTTGGTCACAGTACCAGGAAAGAGGTCTGCGCGTGAGGCTGAAGCTGTCCTTCGAAACACGAAAGCCGTCGGAATCCCAAAACGGTGGTGAGTAGAACTCGATTGCCAATCCGGCACCCAGTGGTAGATGTTGGAGAATCCACTCCCTGGCGACGAGGCGAGTATCGGTACGCCCCAGCAGCCGGCTGATGTTGATACCTTCGAGCCCCGGCACGGCGAGCAACGAGGTCAGAAGCAACATCGACAGCAAGCCGGCGGCAAAGACCTCGGCGCGCTCGGGCAGTGCGACCAGCCGTCGCATCGCGCCACCGAGCCACTCTCCCAGTCGTTCCAGTCCCATGGCGGCAAGCACCGCCATGAGCGGATACATCGGCAACATATACCGCTGAGCGACGAGGGCGCTGGGAGCCATCAGCAAATACAGGCCGACCGGCCAGATGGCAGCCAGCATCCAGCTTTTCGCTTCCCCCGCTACCTCATGCACGCGGGCGCGGCCGGTGCCATCGCCGAGCGGCTGCCGTGCGGTGCTGACCAAGCCCACGAGAACGGTCGCAAGAGCCAGCAACACCATCGCCGACCCCACGGCACCCAGATCATGGTTGACCTGGACGAGGTTGCGGAACAGCCCCCTATCTGTCCAGCCGAGCCCTTCGCTCGGTGGCACATGATATCCGGACCGCGCCAACATCTGATTCTGTGCCTGCTCGGCTTGGGCGTCGAGGAAACCATGGAAGTCGAGCAGCACGTAGGGGCTGGTGAGTATGAAAAGAGCCAGCGCCACGGCCCCGATGGCTAGCGAGAAAGCGGCCACCTGCCGGAGCTTCCGGCGCCGTTCGACACCGCTCAGCCAACAAGCGACCAAGGGCACCAGCAACGCCGGGGCAGCGCTGTATTTTATGGAAGCCGCGAGCCCCACCATTGCTGCAGCCCACAGCTGGCGCCTCAGATCACGTCGCTGCCAGGCACGCATCGACAGCCACACCGACGCCGTCGCCAAAGCGGTCATGGCGGTGTCCGTGGTGGCGTAATGAGCGTGCAGGACCGATGCGCCGAGCACCGCGTAGAAGGCGGCGGCCCATAGCCCCAGGCGGCGACCACCAAGCCGGGAGGCAAGAGCATACACGAGCAAAACCGTCAGCGTGGAATACAGGACCGACAGCAACCGGGCGACGTAGATGATCCTTTCCGCAGATGCGACCGACGTCAGCCCCATGAGCCACTGCACGAAGGCTGCCTGGTAGATGAACAGGCTCGGGTAAAGGAAGAAGTGGGGATTGAGATCACCCCAGTGTAGCCCGGTCGCGACCGCCAGGATAAGGCTCTCGTCCGGGTGGAACTCGAAGGGAAGTCCCCACCCCAACCCGTAGAGCCGCAGCAACAAGGCAACGGCCGTGATCGGCAACAACCACTTCGGGAAGCCCCCCCAGGGTTGGGCTTCCACGGTCCGGTAGGAGGAGGCAGACCGACTCTCGGTGGACAATGATACTGTTCCCCGTGAATGGAGATTCCCGGTTGGGCCTGGCGAATCACCGCTGCGAGTGACTCGGGGGAAGCAGGATACACTAGCAGGGTACGCTAGGGGAATTTGTCGTGGCTGGGCGATCAGTGCCCGATATCGGAGGTCCGAGGTCACGAGCGAGAGCAAGGTCGAGGAAGCGGAAGCTGTGCCTGAACCAGGGTCAGCGGCGAAGGGTCGAAGCCGACAACGAGAGAGCCCCCTGTCACCACCCCTCGCCCTCCGGGTCTGCGTGGTCTTGCCCGCTTTCAACGCCGCGCGGACGCTGGAGCCGACCCTCCGGAGACTGCAGGAGAACTCCTACGATCATCTAATCCTGGTCGACGACGCCAGCCACGATGACACTGCCGAGGTCGCCGGCCAGCTAGGCATCCCGGTGCACAGGCACCCCAGGAACCTCGGCTATGGTGGCAACCAAAAGTCTTGTTATCGGCTGGCGCTGGAGACCGACGCCGACGTCGTCGTCATGCTCCACCCCGACAGCCAGTACGACGGCTCGCTGATTCCCTACATGGTCGGTTTCATCGCCGCCGACGTCGTCGACATCGTCCTCGGCTCGCGTATCCGCAGGAGGGAGGAAGTCTTGGCCGGCGGCATGCCGCTGACCAAGTACGTCGCCAACCGCTTGCTCACCATCACCGAGAACATCGTCTTGGGTCTGAACCTTCCCGAATATCATACGGGCTTCCGCGCCTATCACCGGCGCGTGCTGGAGACGATTGATTTCGCGGCCTGCTCTAACGATTTCGTCTTCGATCAGCAGTTTCTCGTGCAGGCGAGAGTCCACGGGTTCCGGATCGGCGCCGTCCCGGTGCCCACCCATTATGGTCCCGAATCGAGCAGTATCTCGCTGGCTCGCAGCACCCACTATGGCCTCGGCACCCTCGCCGTGCTGGCACGTTACCTCTTGTACCGACTAGGCTTGCGGCAGCAGCGGCTCTTTCAGCCCGGTTCCCGGGAGCCGCTACAATAGCCTTTCCCCGCTCCCCCACCCACAGGAGGTAGCTGATGAACCGAGCCCGTGAGCTCACTTTCGTTGCCGCTCTCTGCCTTGCTCTCATGGGCGGCGCGCCCGCCGCTAGCAGCGGCGCAGCATCCCAGGAGTACGGCAGCCAGGGCAACATCTGGAAGCACTTGGGCGACGCCGATCGCCAGCAGGTCACAGAGCTCGCCGATCGGTTCAAGACGATGATCGGCGCCGCGCGCAGCGAGCTGATGATGGTACGAGAGGGGGTTCGCTATGCCGAGCAACACGGCTTCGTGCGCTGGGATCCTCATCGAAGCAAGCCGCAGCCGGGAGACCGCTACTACGCCGTAAACCGTGACCGCACCATGGTGTTGTGGGTGGTCGGACAGGAGCCACTCCGTTCCGGCATGCGACTGATCAACAGCCACATCGACTCGGTGAGGCTCGAGCTCAAGCCCCATCCTCTCAAGGAGCGCACCGGCACCGTGACCCTCGATACCCTCGCCCACGGCGGCATCAAGGGCTACCAGTGGGTCAACGTGCCGCTGGCCCTGACCGGGCGGGTGGACCGCAAAGACGGCAGCACCGTATGGCTCGACCTAGGGCTCAAGGCAGGTGACCCGGTGCTGCTGATCCCCGATCTGGCGCCGCACGTGGACCGCGACTATCGGAGTCGCAGCCGCGCCGAGGCGATTCGACTGGAGGAGTTGGATCCGGTACTGGTAGGCGCTCCTCCGGCGGCAGACAGTGGTGTCGATGGCCTGGTACAAAAGGCCGAGTTGCTACTCAAGGAGCAATACGGCATTGAAACGGACGACTGGATCAGCGCTGATATACAGATCGTCCCCGCCACCCCGCCCCGTGACGTTGGCCTCGACCGCACCCTCATCGCCGCCTTCGGCCTCGACGACCGGCTCACCGGCATCGTCAACATGTTCGCGCTGGCAGAGATGCAACGCCCGACTCACACCGCCATGACCTACCTGGTCACCGACGAGGAGGTGGGCAGCGGCTGGAATGTCGGCGTCTCCTCCGAGTGGTTCCGCAAGCTGATCTCGGAGATGATCCGCGCCGAACAGAACTCGGTGACCGAGCTTGACGTCATGGAGACCTTCAGCAACACCGACATGGTGACCGCCGATACCACCACCGCCACCAACCCTCTGTGGCCGGCACCGCAGGCGCCCGGCAACGCTTCGCTGATGCACCACGGGCTGGTGATCAAGCTCTACGGGCCCGGGCGTAACCCCAACAGCGAGTTCGTGGCGCGGCTGCGGCGCCTGCTCGACGATGCCGGAGTCGCCTGGCAAACGCACAGCTACAAGGCGGGCTATGGTGGCGGCACGATCTCTCGTTACTTCGCCGGCATGAACATGGAGGTCACCGACTGGGGTGTGGGCATCTGGTCGATGCACAGCACCTACGACATCGCCTCCAAGGCCGACATTTGGGCCCTGTGGAAAGGCTTTCTGGCTTTCTTCAGGAGCTAGCCCGAACCTCTCAACGGCTCGCGGCTGCGCTGGCGCCAGGGCCGGGCATGATCACCGGCCCTGCCCCCATGCCACCAATCAGCTCGTTGAAGGCTGCCAGGTCGGTGTCGTAGACCTGCTGGATCCGATCCAGCAGTGGCTGTAGCTGGGGCTCCAGGTCCCGCCAGCGCTCCTGGGCGCCGGCGGGGACCGGGGTGTCCGGGCCGGAGACGTTGCTGTAGAGGGCGTTGAACTGGTTGTCCAGCCGGCCGGGAAAGTTCAAGGCGTCCTGGCCACCCTCCCCCTCGAGCTGGGTCAGCTCGCCCTCGACGGCGGTGAGCTTCTTGTTCATCGCCCTGGCTGCCTGCCCCGGCTTGTTGCCGTGGCCTGCCTTGCGCAGCCACCGGGCTATGTCGGTCGCTTGCTCCTTGACGTCGCGGAGTTCCTGCAGTGCATCGTAGAGCTTCTTGGCCGCAGCGCCAACCTCTCGGGCAAAGCGCAGCTGCTCATCGTACTGCGCTGGGGTGGTCTCGAGACGCGGATCCCGCCGATACTCGAAGGACTCGGTCTGGCTCCAATCGCCGATGGTCATGCGCACCTGGTAGGTGCCGGGCACTGCCTTGGGACCTTGACCGCCACCACCACCCCACTGCACGGTGCCCCGGGGAACCGTATAGATGGAGGGATAGCGCCCGTTCCAGGTAAAGCGATTGAGCCCCGGCTTGGTCGACAGGCCCCTGCCCCCGCCGCCACCGAAGCGAGCGAAGAACTGGGCGGCGAACTGCCGCGGCACTCCCGGAGGTAATTCAGGCCCTTGTTTTTCTTCACCCGGCCGGCCGGTGCGCGACTGGACGACGTCGCCGTTGCCATCCAGGATCTCGATCTTTACCGGCTCGCTTGGACTCTCCGCAAGGTAGTAGAAAATCGTCGGGTTGAAGCCGCCTGCGCGATAGGCATCGCGTGGCTTGAACAAGTGATGGCGAGAGGCGGCCACCTCATCGGTGATCTGATGCAGTGGCGACAGATCCTCGAGCACCCAGAAGGCACGCCCCTGGGTGGCCACCACCAAGTCTTTGTCCTTGATCACCAGGTCGGTGACCGGAACCACCGGCAGGTTGAGCTGGAAGGACTGCCAGTGGCCTCCATTGTCGAAGGAAATATACATGCCGAACTCGGTGCCGGCGTACAGGAGGCCCTGACGATCAGGATCCTCTCGTACCACGCGCACGGAATGGTCTGCCGGAATGCCGTTGGTGCCGTCGGTCAGCGACTTCCAGTGGGCGCCGTAGTCGTTGGTCTGAAAGACGTACGGGTGGAAGTCGTCACGCCGATAGCGGTAGACGGCAACGGTCGCCCGCCCTGGGTCGTGGGCCGACAGATCGATCACGTTGACGGTGCCGAAGTCCGGCATTCCCGGTGGTGTAATATCGGTCCAAGTAGCACCGTTATCGCGGGAGATGTGCACCAGGCCGTCATCGCTGCCAGTCCATAGCAGGCCCGGCGTGATCGGCGATTCCTCGAAGGCAAAGACGGTGTCGTAGACCTCGACCCCGGTGTTGTCGCGGGTGATGCCCTCGCCGCCGGAATAGCCCTGTTTGGTCTTGTCGTCGCGGGTCAGATCGGGGCTGATCACCTCCCAGCTCTGTCCTCCGTCCCTGGTACGGTGGACGTACTGCGAGGTTACGTAGACAACATCCGGATCGTGCGGCGAGATGCGGATCGGCGCGTTCCACTGGAACCGATACTTCATGTCCAGCGCTTGCTGTCCGGTCTGCGAGTCGGCGTAGACGCGGATGTTACGGCTCTGTCGGCTACTGGTGTCCATGCGGCTGATCGAGCCACCGTAGCTGCCGGCGTAGACGATGTCCGGGTTTCTCGGATCCACCGCGATGTGACCGCTCTCCCCCCCACCCACTGAGTAGAAGCTGGGCGCCCCTCGGCCACCGAAACCGCCGACACCCCGGCTGGCAACCGATGCCGTGCTGTTGTCTTGCTGGGCACCGTAGATACGGTAGGGGAAGCGGTTGTCCACCGTAACCCGGTAGAACTGGGCGGTCGGCTGGCTCATCTGGTCCGAGAACGAGGTGCCCCCGGTGAGTGAAACATCGGCACCGCCGTCGTTGCTGTTGACCAGGTAATCGGGATTGTTGGGGTTGAGCCACAGATCGTGGTTGTCGCCGTGGGGCGGCCGGAACTGGGTATCGAAGGTCTTGCCTCCGTCGGTGGATTTGTAGAAGCCGGTATTCAGCGAGTAGACGGTGTCGGGGTCTACGGGATCGGCGAAGATATGGATGTAATACCAGGCGCGTTGCAACAGCTTGCGCTGGCCATTGACCTTCTGCCACGTCTTGCCGGCATCCTCGGTGCGGTAGACACCGCCGCGATCCCCGGGGGCCTCGACCAGCGCCCATGCACGGTCTGGGTTCGGGGGCGAGACGGTGACATCGATCTTGCCGACGATGCCGGTGGGCAGGCCGCCGGTGAGCTTCTTCCAGGTGTCACCGCCGTCGGTGGTTTTCCAGATCCCGCCCTCCTCGCTGCCGCTGTCGATGGTCCAGGGCTTGCGTTCGACCGTCCAGGCGGCAGCATAGATCTCGCGCGGATTCCGGGGGTTCATGGCGACGTCGTAGAAGCCGGTCCGGTCGCTGACGAAGAGAACCTTTTCCCAGCTCTCGCCGCCGTCCTTGGAGCGGTAAATACCCCGCTCCTCGTTGGCACCGAAGATATGTCCCAGGGCAGCTACGTAGACCAGGTCGGGGTTCTGCGGATGGATGGCGATTTCGGGGATCTGTCCCGCCTGCGGCAGCCCTTTGTGCTCCCAGGTCTTGCCCCCGTCGGTGGATTTGTAAATGCCGTCTCCCACCGAGATGTTGCCGCGCGGGCAGCCGGATCCGGTGCCGACATAGATGACGTTGGGATCGGAGTCAGCCACCTTGATATCACCGATCGAGCCAACGCCGAAGAAGCCGTCGGAGATATTCGTCCAGTTGATGCCGGCGTCGGTTGTCTTCCACACTCCCCCACCCGCGGAGCCGAAAAAGAAGGTCAGCGGTTGGCTGGGGATGCCGGTGACCGCGGTGGCACGGCCACCGCGGCTGAAGCCGTTCGGCCGATACCTGAGGGTGTTGAAGAGAGATGGATCGACCGTCACGTTGGGGTCGTTGCCGTCGCTTGCCTGTGGTGTTACCGGCTCGGCGGCCGGTACCGGTACAACGGAGATCGAAAGAAGAGCCACCAATGCGAGGGCATACCACCCCCCCTGCCAGAGTTTCCTCATAGCAGTTCCTCCAAGGCTAACCTGCTGAGAGAGGGAAACGGCCTACCTCCCATGAAAGACCGTTCGGTGAAAGAGCGTGGGGAGCACCCCTATCAAATCCCCGAAAGCACGGTCCGTCAACCCTGCTAGCAGATCCAAACCCACCGCAGCGTCGGCATCAGAACCCTCGGTAGGTACCTCGACCCCGATACCAGCTGGGGCTAGCCGGCGCCCGCAGCTGCAGGGCGATCAGAGATGCCGGACGGGAGAGGTGGCTCGCAGTGAGCCCGCCGAGTCGGCTAGAATAGGAGTTCCCTATCGCGCGATCAGCGCGAACCACTGTTGTTCATCAGGTAACCACCCCGCGCAGAGCCTGTCGATTCGTGCCGCAGCTACCGTCCCCATCACACCAGGAAAATGCCTCCGACCGCACCCGAGGCCCAGCCCGCGTTTCTCAACGGATTGCTGCTGCGGGCGCGGGAAAGGGCGCGCTCGCGACGCAACCCGTTGAGCAATGCGGGCTAAGGGCTGCCATGGGCCGCGAGCTCCGCGCAGCGGTCCGCCTTGCACTCACCCTCCTGCTCGGGTTCTTCCTGTCGTTGGTGCCGGCTACCACTTCCTGGGCCGTGCCGCAGCTACGGCAAGCTAGATCATCCAACGGCCAAGACGCCGGCAAGCAGCCTCAAGACCCTGCCACCACCGCAGCCACGGTTGCGGAACAAAAGGGCAGTCCCGGCGGCAAGCGCATGACGGCGCTGCGTATCGAAGAAGACCTGACCATCGACGGCCTGCTGCGAGAGCCTGCCTGGCAACAGGCGGAAGCGATCAGCGACTTTCTCCAGCGGGAGCCAAACGAGGGCGAGCCGGCCAGCGAGCGGACCGAGGTGCGCATCCTCTATAACGACCGCTTCCTCTACGTCGGCTTTATCCTCTACGACAGCGAGCCCGACCAGATCATCGCTACCGACCGGCGCCGTGACTCACGCATGCGGACCGACGACACCATCGCCATCGAGCTCGATACCTTCCACGACCACCAGAACGCCTTCGTGTTCCGTGTCAATCCGCTGGGCACGAAGATGGACGAGCTGCTCAAAAACGAGAGCAATGTCAACACCGAGTGGGATGAGGAGTGGCTGGGGGCTGCAAGAATCACCGAGGAGGGCTGGGAGGCGGAGATGGCTCTCCCCTGGAAGATCCTGCGCTACCCTACCGGATCGCACATCTGGGGCGTCGACTTTCGCCGCGAGATCCGCCGCAAGAACGAAGACGTTTACTGGAGCAACTACACGCAGGACTTCCGCTTCAACGAGGTGTCGCAGGCCGGGCATCTGACCGGCCTCGACGACCTACGGCTGACCGATCGGTACCGCCTCAAGTCGTTCTTGACCACCGGGTTGCTCGACCGCAACATTACCGACGAGCCTGCCACCAACGACTTGTCCGACCTCGGCGTCGAGGACCTCAAGCTGCAAGTGCGCCCCGGCTTGGTGCTCGACTTCACCGCCAACACCGACTTTGCCCAGGTGGAGGTGGACCAGGCGCAGGTCAACCTCACCCGCTTCTCGCTCTTTTTCCCCGAGCAGCGCGAGTTCTTCCTCGAGGGCCGAGAGAATTTCTCCTTCGGAACCCCACAGGGTCGCCGGGGCTTCGGGGCTCCTCTGGCCTTACTCTTCTTTTCCCGCCGCATCGGGTTGAGGGACGGCGAGCCGACGCCGCTCGACGTAGCGGCCAAGCTCACCGGCAAGGTGGGGCGCACGCGGGTCGGCGTCCTCAACGCGCAAACCGGTGACACCGAGGATACTGCCGCCGACAACTTCACCGTCGTGCGGATACAGCAGGAGATCTTCTCGCGCTCGAGGGTGGGGATGCTGCTGACCAATCGTAGCGGCGGTGGCACCACCAACCGGGTGGTGGGCGCAGACGGCAACTTCACCTTCTACAAGCACCTCAGCCTGAACGGCTTTCTCGCCCGCGCCACCGACACCGACCTCGAGGGCTCGAAATGGGCGGGCCAGGGAATCGTCAGCTGGAACAGCGACCAGTGGAACTTCTCCGGTGATATCCTGCGCGTGGCGCCGGACTTCCAGACCGACCTCGGCTTCGTCCTGCGCAAGGACATCGTGCGGCAGTCTTATCGCATCGGCTGGAATCCACGTCCGCAGGCTGCTTGGCTCCGCCAGATCCGCATCTCCAGTAACTTCACGCAGTTCTCCGACACCCACGGCTCCCTGCAGAGCCAGGATCGGGGTCTCTTCGTCAACTTCAACCTGGAGTCGGGGGACTCCTTCTTCGTCGACTTCGGTGATCGCTTCGAGCGACTGATCGAACCGTTCAAGATCCACAAGGATGAGCTCAGCCCGGATCAGAATGTGGTCATTCCGGTGGGCGACTACGGCTTCCAGGAGATCAGGGCGGGGTTCAATCTCTTCACCGGCAGGGCCGTGGCGGGACGCTTCAGTGTGCGGCAGGGGGGGTTCTTCGACGGCAACCGCACCACCGTCAGCCTGTCACCGTCATTGCGCGTCGGGCAAAGTATTCAGACTTCTGCATCCTATGCCTACAACCAGATCGACCTGCGAGAGGGAAGCTTCACCACCCATCTGGTCAATGGGCGCCTCAGCTACTCCTTCAACGAGCGGTGGCTGACGGACACGCTCATCCAGTACTCGAATACCTCGGACATGCTCACCGTCTTCGCCCGCCTCGACTACATCTACCGGCCAAACGACGACCTCTTTGTCGTATATCAGCAGACCTCCGCCCTCGGGGGGTTGTTCGACGGGCAGAAAGACAAGCAGTTCGTCGTCAAGCTCACACACTCGCTCCAGTTTTAACCGCCCGCCCCTTCATTTGGGGGCACAATTTCACATCAGATCCATTTGCGGGTAGACTCTTCGGATGGGGGAGCGCGCATTCATCCCAACTCAGCCCAGAAAGAAGAGTCACCCATGGCGAATCATCTGTCACATCGGAGCTTCAATGTCATCATCGCGAACCCGGCGCCAGGCGCTGAGAGGATCAAATTTTGCTTCATGACCCCGAGGGCTCTGCCGGTGCTGGCGGCTGTTACCCCTGACGAGGACTACATCGAGAGCATCAGAGTGATCGACGAGGCTGTTGAGGAGTTTCCGTATCAGGACATCCGCCGTGGCGATCTGGTGGGCATCAGCATCCAGACGGCTAACGCCAGCTATGGGTACAAGCTGGCCAGCAGGGTCAGAGAGCTCGGTGCCACGGTGGTCTTCGGCGGCCCTCACACCTCGATATTTCCCGAAGAGACCCTGCTGCACGGGCACGCGGCAGTGACCGGAGACGCCGAAATCGTCTGGGCGCAGGTCTTGAAAGACTATGCCGCCGGCAACTTGCAGCCGAAGTACAAGGGCGGACGCGTAGACCCGGAAGCTTTCACCCCTGCCCGCTGGGACCTGATGAAGCTCGACCGCTACCTGATGGCCTCGGTGCAAACCGTACGCGGCTGTCCCAAGCAATGCTCCTTCTGCTCGGTGTGGGTGCAGGATGGGCGCATTCCGCGGCTGCGCACCAACGACGCCATCATCGAAGAAGTCCAGCAGCTGTATCGAGCCGGCTTTCGGACAATCCTCTTTGCCGACGACAACTTCTACCCTTACACCCTCCAGGACATCGCCAATGCCCGCTCCGAAGAGGAGAGGGAATCCCTGGAAGCGGGCATGCAAAATCGGCTCGAGCTGCTCGACCGCCTGGCCACCGAAGTGCCCGACGATATGCACTTCTGCACCCAGATCACCATGGAGGTGGCCGACGATCCCGAGTATCTGGCAGCGATGAAGCGAGCCAAGCTCGTCGGCGCCCTCATCGGTATCGAGGCCGTCACCCCGGAAGGCCTGAAGGCTACCAACAAGGAATGGAACTCCACGGGTGACGAGCTGGTTCGCAAGCTGGACACCATCCGGCGGGATGGATTCCCTTTCATCCTCGGATCTCTCATTTTCGGCATCGAGAGCGACACCCGCCAGAGCCTCGACTACACCATCCAGTTCGCGCGCAGCAGCGGCATCACCATGGCCCAGTTCATTCCCTTGATGCCGTACCCGGGAACCGTGGATTTCGCCTTGATGAAGCGAGGCAAGAAGGCGATCAAGCTCAAGGATGTCGACTACGCCTACTGGCTCGACCCCGATCATCCGAGGATCCTCTTCGAGCACCCGAACATGAAAGAAGAGGAGCTCATGCAGAAGGTGGACAAGGCATGGACCTCCTTCTACAGCATCGCCTCGATCCTCAAGCGAGCCAGGAGACTCGGCTTCACGAGCCCGAAAAAGCTGCTCGGCTACTTTGTTCTCAGCCGCGGATTCCTCACCCGGTATCGTCGCTTCGGGCTCTCCGCCGACAGCGCCGTTCGCGGCGGCCACCCGAAGCTCGCCAATTTGCTCGGCCGCATCGCCATGGCGATCTTGAAGCGGCCGCCAACGGATCTGAATCCGCCACCCACAGATTTGCGACGTCCCCCAACGGACTTGAGGCCCTCCCCTGCCGAATTGAAGGCGCCCCCCGACGAAAGCGCTGAGGCCGTGGCCGGCTAGTGCATTCCAGGGCGCCAGGGAGCAGGGTGATAGCACACCCTGCAAAAGGTAGGAGAGCGCCCAATGCAGCAAGGACAGCAGGTCAAGTTGGGGACCCTTTTGTCGGCGTGGGGACGGGTGTTGCGGGGATACAGCCCCCTGCTTTCTATCGAGATCACCCGCGAGTGCCCTTTACATTGCCCGGGCTGCTACGCCTACGGTGATAACCACCTGGGAGCAGGCGTTTCCCTGCGCCAGCTCAGCGATCTCCGAGGCGACGAGCTGGTGGAAGGTGTACTGGCTGCGGTCCAGAAACACCGTCCCCTGCAAGTCTCCCTGGTGGGCGGAGAACCGCTGATCCGCCACCGGGAGCTGAGCCGCATCCTTCCCGTGCTCGACGAATGGGGGGTCTTCTCTCTGGTCGTCACCAGCCTCGTCATTCCTTTCCCGGCGGAATGGAACAAGCTCCGCCATGTGCGGGTGGGGGTTTCCATCGATGGGCTGGCCCCAGAACACAATGCGCGCCGTGCACCAGCCACCTACGAGCGCATCCTCGAGAACCTGGAAGGCAGGAAGGTCGACGTCAGCTGGGTGATCACCAACCAGATGCTCCAGAGGCCAGGCTACCTCGAGGAGTATGTGGCCTTCTGGTGCGAGCGACCGGAGGTCGATCTCATCTGGCCGAGCCTCTATACGCCCCAGAGGGGCGAGAAGAGCGCCGAGATGCTGACGCCCGAATCCCGGAGCCGGCTGTTGGAGGAGTTGCTGACCTTGAGGAGAAAGTACTCCTGCCTGCACCTGCCTCGGCGGGCGATCGAAGCGCTCGCCAAGCCGCCCGCGGACCCCGCGCACTGCACCTTCAGCCGCATCTCACTGAACTACACGGCAGACCTGGAGACCATCGTCGAGCCTTGCTTTTTCGGCGGTAACCCCGATTGCTCCCAGTGTGGATGCTCGATCAGCGCCAACTTGCACGCTATCCACGAAAAGCGGCTGGCCATGGGACTGAAGGCAGGGTACCTGATCGACGGGGTCCTCAGCGTCGCCAGGTACATGGCCCCCAAGGGGAGCCGGCTGCGGAGACCACCACGCTCATCTGGACCGATGGTTCAGACCCCCGAGCACGCCTAGCCCGAACTTCTCAACGGCTCGTGAAACGAGCGCGTGCAAGGGAAAAGAGTC
>JBHHYG010000016.1:0-21884 GCA_046757445.1 Acidobacteriota bacterium | reverse complement strand
GTCGGAGACGATCAGGCGGGGCGCTCGAAGACCTCGTTGCTCCAGATCCTCGATCTCGAGCCCATATGGGCTTCGCTGAACGCCGGCCTCGCTGGCATCGGCCTACGCTCCTCTAAGAAGACTCCCCTTCAGTTCTATTTTGCCGTCGTCTCTGAAGACGGCGAGCTGATCGATAGTCTTGTCCAACAGGTCTCGTGGAAGGGGCGGGAGGAAGGTGCGGGGCTTGTGCCAGCGACGAGACCCTCGGTCTACCAGCACGACTGGACCTTGGGCTTCGGGGAGTTCAAGATCCGCGTCCTCGCCTTGGATGAGCTCAGCGGCCGAACAGGGGAGACCACGCTGAGGGTGCGCTTACCCGAGCCTGAAGGTCCCTGGAGGGTCAGTGAACCCATCTTGATCGGTCGAGCCGGCGACGAACCGGCGGAGCCGATCCTCGACACGAAGGCACTTCAGGGTGAGCAGATCATGGCGTACCTCGAGGTGTTCGCCGATCAGCAACCCCGTCTCGTCGGTCGAATCCTCTTGCCATCGGGCGCCAATGAGTTGCCGGTGCGTATCGCTTCCCGACAAAGCTCGAAGGTTCACAGAGCTTACTTGTCCGTTCCTGATGGCTTGCAGCCGGGTACGTACACCATTCAAGTGACCGTCTCTGATCCATCCAGCGGCAAGAGTAGGGTTTTCAATGTGCCGCTGGAGATTATCGGCAGCAACTAAACTCGTTTCGCGATCGCGGAAGAGCACGTACCAATCGTCGGGGCTTACCCGCTCGGCCAAGCGCGCGCCTTGACCAACCCGCTGACCACAATCGATTCGAGGTCGCGGTCGCGTGCGAGTAGGTAGCAGCCGTTCTCCTCGGCGATGGCGGCCACTATGCAGTCGGTGGTCGATCGGATCGTGCGGCCCCGGCGGCGCAACGCGCGGTAGATGTCGGCCGCTCGTGAGATGGCTACAGCCTCCTTCGCGGGCGTTTCAGCCCCGACGATGTCGCGCTCGCCGGCCGGTCGAGCTCACCGGGCGGGTGCTAGCGAAACTCAGCCTATCAGCGGGTTGCGTGTCCGCAGCGTCGGGAACCGACTGAAGTCGCGGTCGGCGGTCCACAACTCACTGACCCCGTGGTGCAAGCAGAGCGCGGCGACGCGCGCATCATGGATACGCGGGCCGGTGATCGAGCCGGCGCGAACGAGCTGTTCGAGGTGCAGCTCGTAGCCGGGGGACTCGGCAAGTAATTGCAGCCCCGGCGACTCGAGCCATGCAACCACTTGGTCGAGGGCCGCCTCGAGCGGGCTCGGCGGGTTGAAGATCCGCGGGTGCGTAACGATCGCCAGAAACTCGTGCACGCAGGGCCATGGCACGGCCCAGGCCGAGGAGCCCTCAGCGAGTTCCTGCATGCGTGCGAAGGCGGCTTCGTTCGCATCGGTTTCGCTGCGATGGGCGTACACGAGCAGGTTCGTGTCGACGGCGATCATCCGCCGCGGCCCAAGTAGGCGGCGTCGCGAATCCGCTCCCAGTTGCCGTCGCGGAACTCGGCCTGCAGCCCTCTGCCCGCGAAGCGTGCGTCTCGAAGCCGAAACTCGCCCCGCCCCGCCCCTCGGTGGAGCACTTGCCGCAATCCCTGCTCGATCAGCGCCCGAAGAGTGGTTCGCCGCCGCGCGGCGAGCTCCTTGGCTTGGGCGAGCAGAGAGGTGGGAATATCTACGGTCGTTTTCATACATAAATATTGCTACCAGAAGGGACCGTCAGTCAAGGTGCCCACCCTCGGCCGACCGACACGCTCATTCCGGAGACGGCCACCACCCGGCCGTTGCCCCGAGCCGCGGGCCCGAAGCTGGTGCCGGACCTGCACACCAACGGGGGGAATGCGCTAGGGTTGGGCCCGTTGCCTGCGGCTGTGCCGCGGCCGGCGGCACGTGTGGTCAAGGGATCCTTACTCTTATGGTATTATTCACCATATATGTAAGGAGGGGACAGGTTGGCTCGGGCGACCGTCACATCCAAAGGACAGATCACCATCCCCAAGCGCGTCCGGGACAGGCTCGGACTGGCTGCCGGGGACAGCTTGGAGTTTACCGTGGACACCAAGGGACTTCTCGTGGGCACACCGATTCGCGAGTCGGCGGTCGCCAGGCTTGCGGGATCTCTGCGCCACCTGGCACGGGCGGCACCGGTCTCGCTCGAAGAGATGGAGCTTTCGATCGAGAGGGAAGTCGCAGCGAGGGTGCGGGGCAAGGATCAACGCGGAACAACGTGAGCAGGCGCCGGAGGCGACGAGAGGCAGTCGTGAGGTGATTGCCCTGGACACCAACGTCTTGATTCGCTTTCTCGTCTTCGACGAGCCCGAGCAAGCACAAAAGGCGACGCGACTTCTCGAGCAAGCCGCGCGCGACAACGAATCCGTTTTGCTGTCAGAGATCGTGCTGTGCGAGGCGACATGGGTACTGAAATCTGTCTACGGTGCGTCCAAGCGCGACATCGCCTCGACTCTGCGGCGCTTGCTTGGCAGCGAGCCGTTCGTCGTCAATCACCGAGACGTAGTGGACCGCGCCATCGAACGCTACGCGGACGGTCGCGGTCATTTCGCCGACTACCTGATCGTCGAGGGGGCAACGGCAACCGGAGCTGCTACAACGGTGACCTTCGACAAGAGACTGCGCAACGAATCCGGTTTCACGCTGCTCTCTTGAGCGGCAGCCGGATGCGCCTTGTCCTCGCGGCCCTGGCGCCCGCTCGCTTCAGGAGCCGTTGAGAAGTCCCGGCTAGCTCGAAGCGAGCAGGCGATCGAGGCAGAAGCGGTCGTCGTCGTGCAGGACGAGAACGATGATCAGCAAGATGAGCCGCGGGAACACATGGCGGTTGAAGGCGTAGAGCGGCTCCATGAGCAGGTGACCGAAGGTCACCACCACCAGCACCGAGCCGAGAGCCAACGCCGCCTCGTGGATGCGCCAGCCCACGATCAACAGCGCCCCTCCGATCAGCTCGACGAAGGGAATGAGGGTGCCGGTCAGCCACAACGACCATACCGGCAGGAAGGTGTCCCTGTAGGGCTCGACGAAGAGGGTGCTGGCGTGAACCGTGGCGCCCATCTCGAAGACCTTGTAGACGCCGGCCATGAAGAAGATTAGCCCCAGCACCCAGCGGGCGAAAAAGGCCGCCCAGATCCTGGCCCACTTCGAGTTGTTCGTCATTCCTCTTCCTTTCGAGAATTAGGGTGTCGTCGCCCCTCGACCTCCAGGCCGCATATCTCATCGCCCTGTTGCTGCGGGCGCGGATAGGCCCTCGCTTGCGGCGTTGCGCCTGGTCGGTCTGCTCCACGTATTGTCAAATACGCCTGCACCCCCGCGCCTGACCGCACCCTCGTCACGAAGCGCGATGAGAAATGCCGGCCAGGCCTACCGGCTGCACCGCACCGCGCCGTCACCCTCGCCACAAGCACCAGGGAGTGTGCAATTCGCCGCGTGGCCGCTTGTGCGATCATATCCGGGTCATTGCCAACCTGCGAGGGAACCACCGGATCGACCGAGGAACCAGATGATGCTTTCCAGAAGCCTTGTCGGAATCGTGGCCCTGATCTTGTCCTTGCCGCTGGCCCAGCGCCAGCCGCCGCCGGCGGCGGCACAGAGCACGGCAGTCGCCGGTGAATCCGAGCTGCGCTTCGAAGAGCGCAGCCCGATGAGCGCGCCGGCCGAGCTGCAGAAGCGATTCCGCTGGCCGTCGATGCCCGACAACGCCCGCTACGAGCTGAGCGAGGAATCCTTCCAAATTTACCTTCCCGAGGGCTTCAAGCCGACGACCTCCTACAGCCTGCTGGTGTGGATCAGCCCTACCACCAGCGGCTCGCCGCCGCAGGCCTGGAGAGAGGTGTTCGATCGCCACGGCATCATCTGGGTGAGCGCCAACAACTCGGGCAACGGCCGTGTCGTTTCGATCCGCGTCGGCCTGGCCCTGGATGCGGCCTTCAACGTACCGGCGCTCTATTCCGTCGACGAGACGCACATCTGGCTGGCAGGACTGTCGGGAGGCGGCCGTACGGCGAGCAAGCTGGCGATCCTCTATCCGGAGGTCTTCGACGGCGCTCTCTACATCGTCGGCTCCGACTATTTCTCCGACCTGCCGGTGACCGGGAGAAAGGGCATGTTCATGCGCTCGCGGTTTCTGCCGCCGCCGACTCAGTTCCTCGATATCGCCAAGAAGAACAATCGCTACGTCTTCCTGACCGGCGACAAGGACTTCAATCACGACCCCGTGCGTACCGTTTACGACGGCTACCGTCGCGACGGCTTCCGTCACACCACTTTCCTCAATGTGCCGGAAATGGGGCACACCTATCCGCCGGCGGAATGGTTCGAGAAGGGCATCGAGGCTCTGGAAGGGAAGGAAGGTTGAGGACTTTGCGAGCGGCGGGCATTCGCAATATTGCGTTGTAATTTAATCGTCTTTCTGCGATACTCCATCCATGGTGCCCACGACCTCATTCAACGCCTCGCGGCTCATCCGGCGGCTGCGCGAGGAAGCCGGGCTCACCCAGAGTGAGCTCGCCGATCGCGTCGGCACGACGCAATCGGTCATCAGCCGGCTAGAGAGCGATGACTACGAGGGCCACTCCCTGTCGATGCTGTATCGCATCGGTGCCGCGCTAGATCGCAGGATTGCGGTGGCGGCAGTGGGAGAGCATCCGGGCACCCTGTCGGTGCGCGAACGCGCGCCTTCTTACGAGCTTGCGCATTCGACCGCGGCTGCTCCCGACGCCGGTCTTTCACCCCGGGAGCTCGATCGCCTCGCCGGGCGGCTCGCGCAACGATTCAACGACCAAGGCGTGACCAAGGCCGACGTGCAAGAAGCCATTCGCTGGGCGCGGGGCGATACCGGGGGTCGCTCGGTCACGGACCTGCGGGGCGCGATCAAGGTCGGGCCGGGCGACGTCGTCCGTGATGTGCGGCGCGCACGAGCGCAGCGCGGACGCCAGACGGACCGGCCACGATGAAGCGACTCGGCGTCGACACCAACGTCGTCGTCTCGTTTCTCACCGATCGCGACCCGAGACAGCAGGCGCGGGCGGCGGAGTTGTTTGGCGCCGCGACCTCGGGTGAGCACGTGATCGTACTCCATCAGGCGGTGATCACCGAGTCGGTGTACGTGATGTGCAACGTGTACGCGGCCAAGCCGACTATCGTGAGCGCGGTCATGCGCGATCTGCTGTCGCTTCCGGGCGTGGTTACGGTCGACGAGGTCGCATGGCCCGCCGTCTGGATGCTGTGGCCGTCCCGAATCAGAGACTTCCAAGATGCGTGCCTTACAGCCATGGCAGCGGCCGAGGCGTTCGACCTGTTGGCCACCTTCGATACCGGGTTCGCGAAGCGGGCGCGACGCCAAGGCGTCGCAACGTACTGGTAGCGACGGCGCCGGCAGGCGCCGCCCTGAAGTGGCTGTCGCTTCACATCGAGGTGATGAATTCGTCGAGGGCTTTTCGGGAGATATCCGGGACCACCGCATCGTCGGTCGGATAGCCGACGACCAGCAGCAGGAAGGGTCGCTCGCTGCCTGGCCGGCCGAGGATTTCGTTGAGGAAGCGCATGGGGCTGGGGGTATGGGTCAGCGCCACCAAGCCGGCATGGTGGACGGCGGTGATGAGGATACCGGTGGCGATGCCCACCGACTCGACGGCGTAGTAGTGCTTGATGTGCCGGCCGTCGGCGGTAGTGCCGTAGTTCTGCACGAAGATGGCGATCAGGTAGGGCGCTGTTTGTAGGAAAGGCTTGTGCTCGTCGGTGCCGAGCGGCGCCAGTGCCTGCAGCCATTCCGCCGGTGCGCGCTGGTGGTAGAACTCCTTCTCTTCCCTTTCCGCTCCTTCGCGGATGCGCCGCTTCAGCTCGGGATCGGAGACGACGACGAAGTGCCAGGGCTGTAGGTTGGCGCCACTGGGCGCCGTGCCGGCGGCGCGCAGGCAGTCGTCGATGATCTCTCTGGCCACCGGCCGATCTGAAAAGTGGCGCACCGTGCGCCGCCGGCGGGCCTCGGCGTAGAAGGCGGCAGCCCGTTCCTTCATCTCCTGCTCGGGGTAGGGGCGATAGTCGCGCAAGGGCTTGAATCGAGGTTCTTTCATTCCGAGCTCCGTCAGCCGGCGATCGAGGCCAGCTCTTCGATGAATCGATCGATCTCCTCGAAGTTGTTGTAGAAGTGGCATGAGACGCGGATGCCCTCGCCCCGTGTCGAAACGATGACGCCGCGCCGTTTCAGCTCCTGCACGACGGCCCCGGGGTCGTCGACGGCAACCACGCAGATGCCTGAAATATGGTCGGGTTCCCACTCGTTGCAGCCAGCGATCCCAGTGGATGTCACCCTCGCTCGCCGATTGCTGGTAATAGCGCGCGCCCTCTCGGGCCGAGTGCACCGAGATCGGGGCGCCTGCAGCGGTGTTCAGGTAGACGCACTTGTCGAGCGCCGGAAACAGAGATCTGACCCTCGCCCAATCTACCATCGGTACTTTCGTGGAGCGGTGTGGTCCGGCATCCTCGATGTGCCCTCTTCGTCGCTGGTCGACCTCTCGCCCTCGATGCTAAACTCGCGCTCCGGCCACAGTATCAGCCGCTCTCTTGCCTGCAACACCCGGAGTTCAGCAGGGTGCACCAGCCATCACCCGCAGATGCTTCCTCGATGAGAAAGCCAGCAGGCTGTTGATCATCCGAGGCGGGAAAGGAGTCGATTCAATGGATCACCGCCCATCGCGCTTCGTCTTGGTGCTCGTTGCCCTGCTTCTGTCCGCCGCCGTGCCGGCGGGGACGAGCCGGGCGGGGGAGCCCGAAGGAATAAGGGCGTCGCAGACGCAGCGGCTGGATGCCGAAGCGTTGTCGGGCCTGCAGCTGCGCAGCATCGGACCGGCGATCATGAGCGGCAGGTTCGTGGATATCGAGGTGGTCGAGAGCGACCCCTATACCTTCTACGTCGCCGCGGCCACCGGCGGTGTGTGGAAGACGATCAACAACGGTGTCACCTTCGCGCCGGTGTTCGAGCGGCAGGGCACCCACTCGGTCGGCGACATCGCCGTCTTCCAGCCCGACCCCGATATCGTCTGGGTGGGAACGGGTGAGCGGGCCAACCGCCAGAGCTCGTCGTGGGGCGACGGTATCTACAAGTCCACCGATGGCGGCAAGACTTGGACCAACATGGGCCTGCGCGATTCCCACCACATCGGCCGCATCGTCACCCACCCGAGCGACCCCGACATCGTCTACGTCGCCGCCATGGGACACCTGTGGGGACCGAACGAGGAGCGCGGCCTATACAAGAGCAGCGATGGTGGCCGCAGCTGGGACCGCATCCTTCATATAGATCGAGATACCGGCGTCGTGGACGTGGCCATGGATCCGGCTGACCCCGACATTCTCTATGCCGCCGCTTACCAGCGCCGCCGGCGAGCCTGGGGCTTTCACGGCGGCGGGCCGGGCAGCGGCCTCTACAAGAGCAGCGACGGCGGTCGTAGCTGGAAGCAGCTGAGCCACGTCAACGGCTTGCCCGAAGGCGACTACGGCCGCATCGGCATCTCTGTCTACCGGCGCGATCCGCGCATCGTCTACGTGTCGATCGAGCAGGGCCGCCGCTACACCGCCTCGACCTCCTACGAGGAGCGACTCGCCGGCGTCTACCGGTCGGAAGATCGGGGTGAGCACTGGCAGTTCATGAGCGACTGGAACCCGCGCCCGATGTACGCCAGCCAGATCCTCGTCGATCCCAACGACGACCAGCGTATCTACATGGAGAACAGCTTCAGCGTCTCCGAGGACGGCGGCAAGACCTTCCGCAGAATCCGCCAAACCATCCATGGCGACGACCGGTTTCTGTGGGTCGACCCGAACGACTCGCGCCACCTGATCAAGGCCAGCGATGGCGCCATCGGCATCAGTTACGACAGGGGCGACACCTGGTTGTTCGTCGAGTCATTGCCGGTCAGCCAGCTCTACAGAATCAGCGTCGATATGCGGCACCCCTACTGGGTTTACGGCGGTCTGCAGGACAACGGCAGCTGGGCCGGTCCGAGCGCCACCCGCCGCGCCGAGGGCATCATCAACGAGGACTGGTTCCGTACCGGCGGCGGCGATGGCTTCTTCAGCCTCGCACATCCGGCCGATCCGCAGACGCTCTTCGTCGAGTCGCAGTTCCTGGGGCTGACACGGCTGAACCTGACCACTCACGAGACCCGATCGATAAGGCCGGGCAACGACCAGGGTTACCTCGGCGGCCGTCGCAACTGGGATGTCTGGGGCCAGGACAAGGCGATGCCGCTGCTCGGCAACAACATGCTGCCGGCCAACTGGGACGGTCCGGTGGCGCTTTCCCCCCACGATCCCGACACCATCTACGCCGGCACCAACGAGCTCTTCAAGAGCACCGACCGCGGCGATTCTTGGACCTCGCTCGGCGACCTCACCACTCGCATCGACCGCGTCGAGCTCACCATCATGGGCCGGCATCCGACGGCGGAGACGCTGTCGCTCGACGACGGCACTCCCTACTATCCGACCCTCACCTATATCGCCGAGTCACCGCTGCGTCTCGGCCTGCTGGTTGTCGGCACCGACGACGGCAACGTGCAGGTTTCGCGCGACGGCGGCGCGAGCTGGACCAACGTGGCCGGGCGCTTTCCTGGCCTGCCGCCCAACACCTGGGTGGCCGGCCTCGAGCCTTCCCGCTACCAGGAGGGAACCGTCTACGCGGTCTTCGACGGCCACCGCAACGACGACTACGACAACTACCTGTACAAGTCGACCGACTACGGGCAGACGTGGAAGTCCATCGTTGCCGACCTGCCGCCCCGTCGTGTGCTGCGGGCGATCAAGGAGGATCCCCGCAACCCGGATCTGCTCTACGTGGCCGCCGAGCTGGGATTCTTCCTGTCGATCGACGGCGGCCAGCACTGGGTCGAGTTCAAAGGCAACCTGCCGACGCTGGCAGTCAATGATTTCGTCATCCACCCGCGCGACAACGACCTGGTTCTGGCCACCCACGGCCGCGGCGTCTGGATTCTCGATAAGCTGTCGTCGTTGCAGGAGCTGACGCCCGAAGTGCTCTCGTCAACAGCGCATCTTTTCAGCATGGAGACGGCGGAGATGATCCGCTACCGGCGATTGCTGGGAAGTCCCGGCAACAACATCTTCTACGGTCAGAACCCGCCGGACGGCGCCATCATCGACTACTGGCTGGGCGCAGAGGTCTCCGCCGACGAGATCTCCATCGCCATTGTCGATGCCAGCGGCGCGCAGGTCGCCACCGTTGAGCCAACCCGCAAACGGGGCATCAACCGGGTGGTCTGGGACCTCCGGCATGCGTCGCTGTCGCCACCGGCCGGCCGCCAGGAAGGCCAGGGCGGCTTCGGTGGTGGTGGCTTCGCCGGCAACGGTCGCCTGCGGGGGCCGTACGTGGTGCCCGGCCGCTACACGGTACGGCTCACCGTGGACGGCAGCTCGACCGAGCAGCCGCTCGAGGTGAGAGAAGATCCGCGCCTCGAGATCGGACCGGCGGCGCGGCGCGCCTGGACCCACACCCTGCGCCGGATCGGCGGCATGTACGAAGCCGCCAACCGCCTGGTGGCAACCGTCATCGATTTCGACGCGAAGCTCGAGGGGCAGCAACATCCGGCCGGGCGGGTCGTGCGGGAGAGCAAGGAGCTACGCCGCCTGACCAGCGAGTTGCGCCGCCGCATTCGCACCCTCTATGCGGCGATCAGCGGCTGGACGGGCGGGCCCACCGTCGATCAGCAGGCGCAGATGCGCTTCTTCGCCGAGCTGATCGGCAAGTTGAGGTCGCGGGTCGATGCCCTGACCGACGCCGAGAACGGCTCCATACCCCTTACCCGGATACCCTCTTAGACAAACTGCTCATGGGAAACGGCGCGCTACCGATCACCGTCTGCATGCTCACCCACAACGAGGAGGACCGACTGCCCGCCTCCCTGGGCGCCGTTCGCAGCCACGTCGAGCGCATCCTCGTCCTCGATGCAGAGAGCGAGGATCGCACCCGCGAGATCGCCCGCCAGCACGGCGCCGAGGTGGTCGCACGTCCCTGGAACGGCTACTTCGACGCACGCCGCCATGTGCTGTCGCTGGCTACCAGTCCCTGGGTGCTGATGATCGATGCCGACGAGGTGGTCGATGCCAGTCTCTGGGCGGAGATCGTCGCCAGGGGCTTTCCGGGCGGTGCCGCCGACGGTTTCCAGATGCGGCGCCGTACCGTCTACCTCGGCCGCCGCTTGCGACGGGCCTGGCAGCCCGACTGGAAGACCGTGCTGTTCCGCCGGGAGAAGGGTCGCATCGAGGAGCGCTCCGTGCACGAGTCGGTCACCGTCGATGGGAACACGGTGCGGCTACGATCGGAGATCCTCCATTACAGCTATCGATCCATCGACGATCACTACCGCAGGATGATCGTCTACGCCGAGCTCGCCGCCGCCGACCTGCACCTGGGAGGGAAGCGAGCCGGCTGGCTCGATCTGGTGCTGCGGCCCGCCTGGAGCTGGTTCCAGCACTTGATCCTCAGGGGTGGGCTGGTCGACGGAACCCGCGGCTGGATGGTCGCCAAGAGCGCAGCGATCAGCACCTACTTGCGCTACGCTGCCCTCTATGAGTTGCAGCAGCCGGGGGGACGAAACGGGCGAAGAGGCCGGCGAAGGTTCGGAGGACGAAGCTGATTCACAAGGCCACCAAGCCCTCTCCTCGGTACTCACTTCAGCAGCCGGCTCTGCCGCCTCATTCGCTCCTTGCCTGAGCCGGGGAAGCAGGGCCGCTCGGCTGGTCGCAGCGATCTGGTTTGGCCGATGCACATTGTTCACCTGGATCTGGAGCGCGGCTGGAGAGGTGGTCAGCGGCAGGTGCTGCTGCTGCTGAGCGAGCTCGATCGTCGGGGCCTTTCCCAGACCTTGGTCTGCCGCCGTGGCTCACCGTTTCTCGAGCGGCTCGCCGCCATTGCGGGGGTGCGCAAGGTTCCCGTCGCCAATCGCCTGGGGGCGCTGTTGCGTCTGCCCCGCCGCCAGGCGGGGCTGATCTTTCACGCGCACAGCGGCAACACCATTCCTCTCGCCGTTGTCGGCGCCCTGGGCGCTGGGGGCCGGTCTCGGTCGATCATCACCCGACGCCTCGACCTTCCTGTGCATACCTGGCTCTTTCATCGAGCCGACCGCGTCGTGGCCATCTCCGCTCGTGTCCGCGATGTGCTCGTCGAGGCGGGGATCCCGTCGGAGAGAGTGCGCCTCATTCCCTCGGCCATCGACCGGCAGCGACACCTGGATCCGGAGACAGGACGGCGCCTACGGGCCGAGCTGGGGATAGGCGAGAGCCGCCTCATCGGCCTGACGGTGGCGGCGCTGGTGGAGCAGAAGGATCCGCTGACGCTGGTGAGAGCGCTGGCCGATCTCCCCGATGACTACCTGCATGTCTGGGTGGGGCACGGGGAGCTCGAAGAGAAGGTCAAGCGACTCGCCGTACAGCTGGGCGTTGCCGATAAGCTGCTGCTGCCGGGCTTCGACCCCGACCCCGACCGCTGGTTCTCGCTGGCCGACCTCTTTGTCCTGCCGAGCCTGCACGAGGGGCTCGGCAGCGTGCTGCTCGACGCCTTTCACTTCGGTGTGCCGGTGGCGGGCACGCGGATCCCCGGCACCGGGGAGCTGCTCGAGCACGAGGTCTCGGCCCTGCTCTTCCCGCCCCGGGACCCGAGCGCCCTGGCCGGCAGCATCCGGCGCCTGCGGCAGGATGCCGATTTGTCCGCCAGGTTGGTGAAAGAGGGGCAACAGCGCCTGGGGGCCCACGACATCCGCAGCGCCGCCGACGCTTACCTCGACCTCTATCGGGAGCTGCTGGCATGAGGTTGTTCTCGCGCCGGAAGCGACCCATGCACCTCGGACCCTATCCCATGGAGAGGCTGAAGCGATGGCCGGAGCGGACTCACGCTCACCTGTCGTGGCCCTGGCCTGGCGGTCGGATCGGCGCTTCGCGGGAGCCCGTCGAGCGCCATTCGCCACACGCCATTGCCCTGGCCATGACGCCCACTGCCCGTCTCTACGATGCGTTGCGCGACGGCACTGCGGCGCGGAAGAAGGCGCCGATTCCGGACGACGCCACGATTCGGGCCAACAACTTGAAGGCCAGCTGTTACTTCCTCGATGCGACCTTCGTGGGTACCTGCGAGATCCCCGATGGCGCCTGGCATCGAGGGGCCGGTCGGTGTGAAGGGGGGCCGCTACATGACCACCGCTATGGGGTGGTGATCCTCGTCGAGTACGCCAAGGAGGTGATGGCGGGCAGCCCGGGTGCGACCTGGCTGAAGGATGGCCAGGCTGCTCAGGCAGCCCTGCGCGCGGCGGAGATCGCCGTTGCTACGGCAGGATACATACGCCAGCTTGGCTACCCGGCGCGCGCCCACACGGCTACAGCCAGCGATCTCGACATCGGGCGGTTGGTGCTCCATGCGGGCCTCGGGGAGAGCGGCGCTGCCGGGCGGGCTCCGACGGGGAGGGCCACGGCGGCCCCGACTGCTGGCTGGCCGCAGCTCACCAACCCCTATATCGGCGCGCGCTTCAGCGCCGCAGCGGTCTCCACGGCCCTGGAAATCGCCGCCGACCGACCGCTGGCCCGCCGCAATCTGGTCGATCGATGGCGCGCGAAAGGACCCCGTTACTGGCTCGGTATCGGCGGCACCCTGCCGGGCTGGAAAAGGCTGGCCGCTGCACGCCGCCCTCTGCATCTGGGTGCCTATCCGATGGAGAGGATCAAGCGCGTGGAGAGCTCCACGACCCTGGTGACCGACGCGGTACCGCGTGTTCCCAAGCGTGCCTCTTTCTTCGCCAGGGCCCGCTTCGGCGATCTCGGGGAAATCGCCAGGCGGGAGGTGCGGCGCTTCGCCTGGAAGACACCGAGTGTGCAGGCGATGACGCCGCTGATCCGGGGCATGGTGCCGCTTCAGGATGGTGAGGTGGCGGCCGCCGAGGCGCCGGGCACGTCCGATCCGACAGCCAACGCCAACGCCATCAAGGCAGCCAGCTACTTCCTCGGGTCGGAGATCACCGGAATCTGCCGGATCCCCGAATTCGCCTGGTTCTCACATCAGCTCGACGGTCGGCCGATCGAGCCTGCCCACGAGAATGCGGTGGTGATGCTCATCGATCAGGGCTACGAGACGACCGAAGGTGCCAGCGGTGATGACTGGATGAGCGGTGTGCAGAGCATGCGGGCCTATCTGCACGGTCAGGAGATTGCCGGTGTGCTGGCACAACAGATCCGTAACCTCGGATTCTCGGCGCGCTCCCACACCAACGCCGATTCAGATCTTCTACACCTTCCCTTGATTCTGTTCGCCGGCCTCGGCGAGCTCAGTCGAATCGGCGAGCTGGTGCTGAACCCGTTCCTCGGCCCACGCTTCAAGTCTGTGGTGGTGAGCACGGACATGCCGTTGGCCGCCGACAGGCCCATCGACTTCGGGCTACAGGACTTTTGCGCCCGCTGCCACAAGTGCGCGCGCGAATGCCCCTGCTACGCTATCCCCTTCGGCGGAAAGGTGATCTTCAACGGCTACGAGACATGGAAGCCCGACGTCGGCATCTGTGCCCGATATCGCATCAACAACCCGAAGGGGTCGGCCTGCGGCCGGTGCATGAAGATGTGCCCGTTCAACCGCGACGAGCTTCTGTCGCAGCGTTTGTTCCTGTGGGCGGCGATCAAGCTGCCTTTTGCCCGTCGATGGTTGGCTCGCCTGGACGACCTGGTCGGCAACGGTGAGCGGAACCCGATCAAGCGCTGGTGGTACGACCTCGAAGTCGTGGATGGCGTCTGCGTTGTGCCGCGCTCGGGCACCAACGAGCGCGACCTGGATCCCGAACGCCCTCTGCTACCCGGCAACCGCAACATCGCCATCTACCCGGCGGAGCTGATGCCGCCGGCCGCGAGCCGCGAGCCTTTTCCCCTGGACCGCCAGCAGGGGCTCCGGTGCGCCAGGGTCGCGGAAACGCCCGATGAGGCGGGCTAGCGGCGCGCGGGATCGTTGCGGTAGACTTTGCCGCCCTTCATCACGAAGCGGACCTTTCCGAGGGCGTCGATGTCGCGACTCGGATCGCCGGCGGTGCCGATGATGTCGGCGGCCATGCCGGTGGCGATGGTGCCGATCTCGTCCACAAGCCCGAGCGACTCGGCGGCCAGTGAGGTCGCCGAGACGATGGTGTCCATGGCCGGCTGGCCGCCGACGCGGGAACGGTAAACGAGCTCCTGGTAATTGCGGCCGTGAGAGCCGGCCACCGCGTCGGTGCCAAAGACGATGCGCAGCCCCGGCACCGTCAGCGCCTCCTTGAACACCCGCAAGGCCGAGGGTACGGCCTTGCGCATCTGCTCGAAGCCCTTTTTGGTGTAGTTGCCCACTCCCAGGAAGTGCTCCTCGTTCTCGAAGTAGTTGCGGAATACGAGGTCGATGTTGGGATCGTAAAAGATGCCGTGTGCGGCCATGACCTCGAGGGTGGCGCGATCGAGCAGCGCCCCGTGCTCGATGGAGGTGCAGCCAGCCAGCGTCGCGCGCCGGGCGCTCTCGGGGCCGTGGGCGTGGACCACCGCGCGCAGGCCGCGCGCCTTGGCCTCGCCGCAGGCGGCATCGAGCTGTTCCTGGGTCATCGTCGGGCCGCCGCCGTCACGAATGCTCGCCGAGGCGAAGATCTTGATGACGTCGGCGCCCTGTTCCGCCAGCTCCCTGACGCGGGAGCGGATCTCCTGCGGGCTGCCGGTACGCTCGCTCAGCGAGCGCAGCGAGGTCAGGATGCGTGGGCCGGGGAGCGTTCCTCTGCCGATGGCGGTGCGCAGCTCGGCGTCGGCGGGGGCGCCGAGGCTCTGGACGGTGGTGACGCCTCCCATCAATGTCAGCCAGGCATTCTCGGCGGCGTAGAGGATGGACTCCGCAGGCGTTTCCTCTACCGTCCGACTCGGCGTTTTGCCGGTGCGGTCGAAGTGCCAGCCGATGTGCACATGGGTATCGATGAGGCCGGGCAGCAGCGTCAGCTCACCGAGATCGTAGACCACCTCGCCGTGTCCCTGGCCGGCGGCGCGAATCGCCTCGATGCGGCCATCGTTGACGACGATGTCGCGGTCGGTGAGCACGCCGCCCCTGCCATCGAGGATCGAGCTGGCTCGTAGCAAGATCGCCCCGTCCGGCTGCTGCAGAAGCATGATCGAGCCGCTCCGGCCACCTGCAAGGCCAGCGGCGGGGAGAAGGGTGAGCACGAGGATGATCAGCGTGCGAGCGTTCCAGAGTAGTCTCTTCATTGCTGTTCCCGTCTTAATTCATTAGCCCTAGCCCGCATATCTCAACGGCTCGCGGCTGCGCGAGCGCAATGGCAGGCGATGACTGCGTTGCGCTTGGCTCGAGGGCTCGACGTACTGCACGAGTACGCCTGCGCCCTCGAACCGGCGCGCGCCTTGTCCTCGCGACCCTTGCGCCCGCTCGCTTCACGACCTGTTGAGAAATGCGGGCTAGTCGGTTAGCTGCACATCCAAGCCGAAATCGCGCCGAACGCTCTCACACCATGCCTCGTCCTCTTGTGCGGCCCAATCAACCCACTCCTCGTCGGACATGCTTCGGCGCCATTCGAGAAACGGTTGCGCGTCGGGACCGACGGGGTAGCGTAACTGGGAGCTGTCGCTGGCGATGATTTCCTCGATCTTTTCGGCGACCACGTACGGTGACACGGGGTCCTCATTCGATTTCGCGAACAGTGCCTCGAGACGGCGCTCGTGGGGATAGAGGGTGTCGGGCGAGATTTCCTGCATCTTGGAGAAGATTGGAGTTTGGATGATCCCCGGCTCCACGATCGCGACCCGTATGTCGAACGCCTTGACCTCCTGAGCGAGTACCTCGCTGATCGCCTCGAGCGCATGCTTGGAGGCGGTATAAGCGGCCTGGGGGGCGGTTGCGATGCGCCCTGCAACCGAGGTCACGTTGATGATGCAGCCGCTCCGTTGCATGCGCATAGAAGGGAGGACGGCCTGGATACAGCGTAGCGCCCCGAAGAAGTTGGTCTCCATAACCTGACGGAACTCCGACAGCGGTTTTTCCACGATGGGGCCAACCCAGCCAATGCCCGCGTTGTTGACCAGGACGTCGATGTTTCCACGGGCGGCGAGGATCTCGCTCACGGCGTTGCTGACGGAATCGTCGCTGTCGACGTCCAGCTGCACGAGCGACACCGGCAATCCTCCCGCGGCGACGATCTCACCGAGCTCCGGCGACGCGTCGGGGTGCCGCATCGACGCGAAGACCTCGTGTCCCGCCCGGGCCAGTTGAACCGCCGTAGCCAAACCGATCCCTGTGTTGGTTCCAGTGATGAGCACGGTCGCCATCTCCTCGTCCCTTTCTCCGGCTACCGCAAAGGCATGAAACATTCTTGGTCGCCAGCACGGTGCGGCCCATCATATCGTTCGTTCGTCGGGCGCACCATGGGCGAGCGGGGCCAGAGGGTCACCGCCAAATACCCACCGCTTGAGCGATCAGCGCATCTGAGAGTAGGCAAGCTGCGCTAGCCTGGCCATTGGAGATTGCTCGCTGATCCGTTACGGTATCGAGGTCATGGTACCGTTCCCGGCATTGCCAAGGTTGAAGTCGGTGTTGCTTCCTTTAGTCCTATGCATGTGTGCTGGGAGTTGGAGCGGGGCTGCCGTCGGATCTTCCGACCAGGGACCGCTCCTGATGCGGGTGGCTTTCTCTCCGGAGTTGCGCAGCCGGCCGAGGTGGATGAGTGAGTTCGAGTGTGCCGTTCAGCGGGCGAGCAGCCTGCTCGAGCCCGCCATCGGCAGGAGCCTGAAGATCAAGGGTAAGGTTCCATGGTTCGGCGGCATGGCGGGGGGGTCGGTCTACGACCTGCGCAGGGATCTGATCGGCACGGTCACCACGGGCAAGGCGGAGATCGTTGTCGGTCTGGCCACTGGCGGCGCGGCGGCCCGTCCGCCCGGCATCGACGGCGAGCCTTACATCGACCTGACCAAAGAGGAAGGGCTGGCAGCCTACAGTCGTGGCTATGTGGTGATGAAGGTCGGCGCCGGCGACCTGTGTGGAATCTACCGGCTGCTGGCGCACGAGATCGCCCACGTTTTCGGTGGCATCCACCGCCGAGGTGACAACTATCTGATGGACCGGGACAGCCCCGGGGTCGAGATCGATCCGCTGAACGCCGAGCTTTTCTCCCTGCACCGGGAGCGTAGCTTCGCGCCGGGGGCGGCGCCGCTCGAGGGCGAGGAGCTGCGCTCCATGTGGCGTCTCGCCCGGGCCGATCTCGACGCTCCCAAGACCTGGATGTCGGTCGGCGTGCTGGCCGCCCGAATGGGCAAGCCCGAGGCGGCCGTTCGCTACTACGAGATGGCCCTGGAGAAAGATCCCGACTATCTGCTGGCGCTCATCAACCTGGGGCACGCACGCTTCCAGCTCGGCGAGCTGGAAGCCGCGGAAGAATGTTACCTGCGCGCCTTACAGTTGGGCCCTGATGACGGCCTCGTCCACAACAACCTCGCGGCCATCTACTGTGCCATCGGGTCGCCACAGCAAGCGGTATCCCATCTGCGCAAGGCGTTGTCGCTGCACTTCCCGGTGAATCCGCAGTTTATCGTCGAGGTCGAACGGCTCACCGGAGAACGGATCCGGCGTCGTTGATGCATCAGTGGGCATCTCCTTCGACCGGGGCCTGGTAGCGGACGCAGAGCCAGACGGCTGTGGGGGCCGCCTCGGCGATCTCGTCGCCGGTTACCCTCCGGTGATTACCGTACCAAGTCCCTTTTCCCGTAGCATGTGGTTGAAGGCGGCGACATCGGTGTCGCGGATCTCGCTCATCTGCTGCTGGTAGGTGCCGAGCATCTCGCCGTACATCTCGAGCACCGCCCGCTGCTGATCGGTGGGGCGGAAGTCGGAGCTGCCGATGTAGCCGGCGAGGCTGGTCATCTTGGCGTACAGCTGGCGCCCGTAGCGGAGCGAGTCCTGGCCGCCGTTGAGTCGCAGATCGGTGAACTTCATCTCCAGATCGATCAGCTTCTGGTCAACTCCCTTGCCGGCTTCGACGATCTCTTTGGTGTCGTTCTCGGTGAGGCTGGCGAGGCCCTTGATGCGGCGGTTGAGCTCACCAATCTGCTCGCGCACCGATTCGGCCTCGTCGAGCATCTCGACCAGGTCATTGACATCATCGCGCAGCGCCAGCATGACCTTGAACTGAGCCGCGATGTCGGCTTCGGTACCGGCGGTATGCGGGTCCTTGAGCACCACCAAGGGGCGGGTGAATTCGGTGCCGTCGACGGTGAGCTTGACCGTGTACTCGCCCGGGGGAGCCAACGGCGCCACGCGGCCGCCGTCGGGAATGCGTCGGCTGCCATCTTCATCGAGCTTGAAGTGGGAGTGGTGCGGCGGCTTGGACCGCAGCTTGGCCGTGTGCGAGCTCTCGTAGCGTAGGTCCCAGTAGACGCGGTTGATGCCGGCTTCGGTCGAGGGCTTCTCGTGTGCCTGCCCTCGCTCGCTGTTGCGGTCGATGCCGGCCCCGCTCGGCAGCTTCCCGAGTGTCCGCACCGTCTCGCCGTTGCCGTCGAGGATCTCTATCTTGACCTTGCGGCCCTGGTCCTCGCCCTCCGGCTGCGGGCCCCCGAGCCAGTAGTTGATCGACGCCCCGTACGGCGGGTTCTGGCCGGCGGCCGGGGTGTTGGGGCTCATGTTGCCTTCCTTGTTGCGGAAGCGGTAGGCGGGCCGCACCTCGAACAGGTAGGCGTCGGAGTCCTTCACCTCGTCGGTGAGCTGCCGCAGCGGCGTGATGTCGTCCATGATCCAGAAGCCACGCCCGTAGGTGCCCACCACCAGGTCGTTGAAGTGCTCCTGGATGGTCAGCCAGTGGACCGGGGCGTGGGGGAGGTTGGACTGCAGCGGCAGCCAGTGGGCGCCGTCGTCGAACGACACGTAGATGGCGTTGCCGGTTCCGGCATAGAGGAGCCCGCGCCGCACCGGATCTTCGCGGACCACGTGCGTGTAGCTGAGCACGCTGCGTGGGATGGTGGCATCGATGCGCTCCCAGCTGGCCCCGTAATCGCTGGTCTTGTAGAGATAGGGGTTGAAGATCCCCACCTGATGAAAGTCTACGGCGACGTAGGCGGTGCCGGCCGCGTAGCGGGAGGGCTCGATCCTGCTGAAAGTGCCCCAGGGCGGAAGATCCTTGAAGTTGCCGGTGACGTTCGTCCACGTACCGCCTCCGTCGCGGGTGAGGTGGATCAACCCGTCGTTGGAGCCGGTCCAGATCAGGCCCTCCTGCACCGGCGATTCGGCGATGGCGAACAGCACCGCCGCGTAGGTGGGACTGGTGTCATCGTAGGTGAGCCCGCCCATCTTCTGCTGCTTGCTCTTGTCGTTGGTGGTCAGATCAGGGCTGATCACCTGCCAGCTCTGGCCGCCGTTGGTCGTCATGTGCACCACCTGGCTGCCGACATAGACGCGGTCATGATCGTGCGGCGAGATGGCGATCGGGGAGGTCCACTGGAACCGATACTTGAGGTCGCCCGCCGCCCAGCCCTCGGGGTTGTCGGGCCAGACGGTGACGTTGCGGGCGTAGCCGTTGCGGGCGTCGTAGCGCTCGAGGATGCTGTCGTAGCAACCCGACCAGACGATGTTGTTGTCCACAGGATCGGGCACGGCGAAGCCCGACTCGCAGCCTCCCACCGAGTGCCAGGCGCTGGTGGGAATGAAGCTTCCTCCGAAGCCGCCGCCGCCCAGATAGTTGCTCGGTCCGCTCGCCGAGCCGCCGTCCTGCCGGTTGCCCATGACGTTGTAAGGAATCTGGTTGTCCACATAGACGTGGTACATCTGCGCGATCGGCAGCTGCGGCCGGAACCAGGTCTTGCCCCGTGTGGTCGAGATACTGACGCCACCGTCGTTGCCGACGATCATGCGGTCGGGGATCTCGGGGTCGATCCACATGGTGTGGTTGTCGCCGCCGGCGCCTCCCGACTTCACCGTCAGGCCACCGTCCAGCGATTTGGTGTGGCGCGTCGACATGAAGTGGACCTCGTCGGCATCGTCTGGTGCCACCGCCATGCGCGTGTAGTAGAGTGGCCGCTGCGCCAGCACGTGGTTGCCGTTGACCATGCGCCAGCTGTCGCCGCCGTCGTCGGAGCGCCACAGTACGCCCTGGTGCTCGTCGAGCTCCCAGATCTCGCGGCTGGAGTTGGTCTCGATCAGCGCGTAGACGCGCTGTGAGTCTTGCGGCGACATGGCCAGGCCGATCTTGCCCAGCGGCTTCTTGGGCAGGCCGTTATGGCTGCCGTCGGTGAGCTCCACCCAGGTGTCGCCGCCGTCCTTGCTCCTCCACAGGCCGCTGCCGGGACCGCCGCTCTTCCGTCCCCAGGTCCAGATCTGCATCTGCCACATGCCGGCAAACAGAATCCTGGGGTTGTTGGGGTCGATGACGATGTCGGCGGCGCCGGTGTTCTCGTCGACGAACAGCACTCGTTCCCAGCTCTTGCCTCCATCTCGGGTGCGGAAGACGCCGCGCTCCTGCTGCGGCCCGTAGAGGTGCCCCAACGCGGCGGCAAAGACGATGTCGGGATCTTGCGGGTTGATGACGATGCGGCCGATGCGGCCGGTCTTCTCCAGCCCCATCCGCTGCCAGCTCTTGCCGCCATCGACAGACTTGTAGATGCCGTTGCCTGCCACCACGTTTGAGCGGATGAAGGTCTCACCGGTTCCCGCCCAGACGACGTTGGGATTCACCGGATCGATGGCCAGCGAGCCGATCGAGGCTGCCGGCTGATCGTCGAAGATCGGCCGCCAGTGCACGCCGCCGTCGATGGTCTTGAAGACCCCCCCAGAGGCGGCACCGATGTAGTAGATGTTCGGGTCACCCGGCACGCCGACCACTGCGCTGACGCGATTGCCGACCGGGCCGATGTGGCGATAGGTAAGCTGCCCGAAGATGGCCTGATCGATTTCCGCGCCCTGCTGCTCCTGGCGTGCGGCGACAGGATTCTCTGCCGTCGCGGCATTGTAGCCGCCCGCTCCCTTCTCGCCGGCCGAATGTGCGGGAACGGCTTGGAGAGCGATTAGTAAAGCGACCAGTAAAGGGAGCGGCAGCCGGATTGCTACCGGACCGCTGTGGCTTGCACGATCTTGCTTCTCTGTCATCAGCCAACCTCCATGGATAAAACGGACACGGCATCTCGGATTTGTATCATCGCTAGTAGGTGCTGACCAGCCAGCCTCGCCCAACCAGCAATTCCACAAAGCCCGCTAAAATCGCTCAGACTGACTGTGGGATCCGGGGGGAACTCTACGCCCTGAGCCCGAGGAATCCGGGCGCATACGTGGAGGCAAAGAAACAGGGTAAGAGCCTCAATCAATGGATCACCGAAAAGTTACGACAGGCCCGCTAACCCCTCTAAGGCCCCCGTTCGTCAAGGGGCACGAGTAGTATTTGAAGGAAGCAGGTGGTGTGGGAGGGGGGATACGCGCGAGGGCCTCTTCTTCCTGGCTGTAGCTGCCGTTACGATCGGGTACCTCGCCGTAGGCGATCAGCCCCACGGCGCTCGTAACGGTGCCCCAACCATTACTCTGACAGGTTCCTAGTGCCTCTTGGCCTCCGAGCCGGCAACGTGGACAGGCCGCGATTTCCTCGATAGCGTGGAGAGCCGATGCCCCGAGACGATCTATCGTTGAGCGAGGCGTGTCGCATGGCGCTGGCTGCGCAGGGCTTCAATCGCCCGCGACCGAGCGGCCGTGTGGACGTTCGCCACCTCCGGCGCACCATCCAGCAGCTCGGCCTGCTGCAGATCGACTACGTCAACGTCCTCGTGCCGGCGCACTACTAGCCCGCATTTCTCAACGGGTTGCGTCGCGAGGGCGTGGGAAAGGGCGCGGGC
>JBHHYG010000015.1:0-24859 GCA_046757445.1 Acidobacteriota bacterium | reverse complement strand
GACGGGATTACCTATTGTGTAGCTCTCGAGGAGCTGGCCCGCGGTGACGCCTCGATCTGTGTGGCAATCAGTGTCACCAATTCCGTCTACTGTGTGCCACTGCAGATCTACGGGAACGACGAGCAGCGGCAGCGCTGGTTGGCGCCCTGCGCCAGTGGCGAATGGCTGGGCGCCTTTTGTCTGTCGGAGCCCGAGGTGGGTTCCGATGCTGCGTCTCTGCGGGCGCGCGCCGAGCGGCATGGCGATGAATATGTGCTCAACGGTACCAAGGCCTGGGTGACTAGCGGTGAGGTCTGCGGGGCTATGCTGGTTTTTGCTGTTACCGACGCTGGGGCTTCCCAGGGTCGAGTGAGCGCCTTTGTCGTGCCTTCCGATAGTGAAGGCGTAACCATCATCCAGAAAGAGGAGAAGCTGGGACTTCGATCGTCACCAACCAACCAGATTGCCTTCGAAGATTGTCGAGTAGCTGCCAGCCAGCGCCTTGGCGAGGAGGGTCAAGGGCTGGAGATCGCATTTCACAGCCTCGATGGCGGTCGTGCCGGAATCGCCGCCCAGGCGGTGGGCATCGCCCAGGCGGCTCTAGATGCCACCTTGCCCTATATGCAAGAGCGGTGGGCGTTTGGCGGTCCCATCGGGCGCTTCGAGGGTATCCAGTCCCGGCTCGTACAGATGGCAACCGAGATCCGTGCGGCCCGCCTACTGTACATGAGGGCGGCGGCGTTACGGGCTCGGGGGGAAGCAGACACCATGGCTGCATCGATGGCGAAGCTGTATGCCTCGGAGATGGCGAATCGCGTCACCTATCAGGCAATCCAACTGCACGGGGGCTATGGTTACGTAGCCGATTACCCGGTAGAGAGACTCTACCGAGACGCCAGGGTAACCACCATTTATGAGGGCACGTCGGAGATTCAGAGGCTGGTGATCTGGCGCCAGCTTCTCGCCGGTAGTCTGGCCGAGGCAGCAGCCATCCGTTGAGAAATGCGGGCTACTAACGGCTGCGCGATTGGCCGGGCGGATGCGGTGTGGGATAATCGAAGGTTGATGTGACTCTGTGGCAGCGACCTCCAGGCGAGCAAGCTGCGACATCCCTCACTTGACTCCCGTAGCCTACCGCGCCTCGAACGGAGCGAAATCGATGGCCAAGGACCGGATTGTCGCTGAGGCAGCAACCGACCGCAAAAGCGATGCCGATGTCAGCGGCAAGGATCGCTGGCTGAGCGAGACCTATGAGCCGGCGATTGCCCGCCATGGGGAGCGCGAGACACCCTTCATCACGGCCTCCAGCCGGCCGGTTGAAGAGCTCTATACGGGCGAGGAGCTTGCCGCGCGCGGGCTGACGAACGATGCGGACATCGGTTACCCGGGGGAGTATCCCTTTACGCGGGGTATCCACGCCACTAGTTACCGCGGGAAGCTCTGGACCATGCGCCAGTTCGCCGGCTTCGGTACCGCGGCTGATTCGAACGCTCGCTTCCACAAGCTCTTGCAGAGTGGTCAAACGGGGCTGTCCGTGGCCTTCCATCATCCCACGCTGGTGGGCAGGGATTCCGACGACTCGCTGTCGCGAGGGGAAGTCGGTAAGCAGGGCGTGGCGATCGACTCACTCGAAGACATGGAGACGTTGTTCGCGGGTATTCCGCTTGCCGAGGTGACCACATCCATGACCATCAATCACCCGGCCTGTGTCTTGCTGGCCATGTACGTGGCGGTGGCTGAGAAGCAGGGGATCGACTGTCGCGTGCTCTCCGGCACAATCCAGAACGACGTATTGAAGGAGTTCATCGCCCAGAAGACATTCGTCTTCCCACCACGTCCTGCCATGCGCATCATGGGCGATGTGATCGAGTGGTGCACCACCCAGCTGCCACGTTGGAACTGGGTGAGTGTTTCCGGCTATCACATCCGAGAAGCTGGCTCGACGGCACTGCAAGAGCTGGCCTTCACGCTGCGTGACGGCATGGAATATATCGAGGTGGGGTTGTCGCGTGGTCTCGACGTTGATGCTTTTGCACCGAGGCTGTCGTTTTTTTTCAATGCTCACAATGACCTGTTCGAGGAAATCGCCAAGTACAGGGCAGCCCGGCGACTGTGGGCGGAGACGATGCGGGAGCGCTATGGCGCACGCAACTCGAGATCTTTGTGGATGCGATTTCACACTCAAACAGCTGGCTGCACGCTGCTGGAACAGCAGCCCCGTAACAACATCATGCGGGTTACCATACAAGCACTGGCTGCCGTGCTGGGAGGCACGCAGTCGCTGCACACCAACGCCCTCGACGAGAGCATTGCCCTTCCAACCGAAGATAATGCCGTGCTGGCGCTACGTACTCAGCAAATCCTTGCTTATGAGAGCGGTGTGGCAAACACGGCCGATCCGCTCGGAGGCTCATTTTTCCTGGAGTCGTTGACCTCAGACCTCGAGCGTGAAGCGCGCGACATTTTTGCAAAAATCGAAGAGTATGGTGGCATGGTTCAGGCGATCGAGAACGGCTACCCACAGCGCGAGATCCAGGAGGCGGCTTTTCAGTACCAACGCGAGATCGAGGAGAGGCAGCGCATCATCGTAGGCTTGAACGAGTTCGGCGAGAGGCGAGACAACGGGGTGGATTACATGTACATCGATGATTCAGTCGAGGAAGAACAGTTGGGCCGTCTCGATTCGCTACGTAGCCGACGCGACCAGGAAGCGGTCGAGCGAGCCCTCGGTGGAGTGCGACAGGCTGCCGACGGTGAGGAGAACCTCATGCCAGCCATCCTGTCGGCGGTCCATGAATACGCTACCGTCGGTGAGATTTGCGGGGCCATGCGTGACGTTTTCGGTGAGTACCGGGAAACACCTATATTCTGAGGGCATTCAGGGTGGCACAGGAGCGCATTCGAGTCTTGATCGCCAAGCCTGGCCTCGACGGCCACGATCGTGGGGCCAAGGTGGTAGCGCGGGCACTGCGAGATGCCGGCATGGAGGTAATTTACGCCGGCCTTCGACAGACCCCCGAGATGGTGGTGCAAGCAGCTATCCAAGAGGATGTTGATGTGATTGGGTTGTCCATACATTCGGGCGCGCACAATTACATTCTCAATCGCGTGCTGGAGCTCCTTCGTCAGCAGGATGCCGGGGAGGTTATTGTTGTGGTGGGTGGCATCATTCCCCAACGAGACGTCGAGCCCCTGAAACAAGCTGGCGTCGACACGATCTTTCCGCCAGGCACGACGACTACGGAGATCATCGACTATATTCGTGACCGAGTTGGGTAAGGAGGAATAAGCGTGAGCGAGTCAACCATCGAATTGACTTCAGACAACTTCGACGCCGAGGTGCTTCAGAGTGATCATCCGGTCTTGGTGGATTTTTGGGCTGAATGGTGCGCGCCTTGCCGGATGCTGGCTCCAACAATCGAAGAGATCGCCGATAGTTATTCGGGACGTTTGAAGGTCGGCAAGCTCAATGTTGACCACCACGGGGAGATCGCTGCCCGATACAGTATTCGCGGCATTCCGACAATTTTGCTGTTCGCCAACGGCGAGGTTCGGGATCAGATGGTCGGCGCCGGTTCGAAGGAGAACATCGTCCGCATGGTCGACAAGGTCATCCCGGCCAGCAGTGAGGCTACTGCTTAATAGCTATGGTAATGGGACCTGCTGGTACACCAGTGGCAGCGGATAGGCAGCGGAGGTTCGGATGGAAATCGTGGTGGCAGATCTGCCGGCGGGCGGGCAGTGTTTTGAGGGCGAAACCGCCGTGGATCTCGGCTCGGATGCTGACGCAAGCGATGTTGTTGTCTCCCGTTCGGTGTCCTATGGGTTGCGGGCTACACGGGATGGTTCCACGTTGCAGGTCAGGGGTTGGTTGGCCACCGACGTCGAAGCTACCTGCTTTCGCTGCCTGGAGAAGTTCCGTTTTGCTGTCAGGCCCCGGTTCGAGCTGACCTATAAGCCTGCGACTGAGGAAATGGGGGACGAGGAGCGGGTGCTTGACGAAAAGGACCTGGATCTTGATGATTACCAGGGCGGTGCGGTGGATCTACGCGACTTGCTGGTCGAACAAGTGCTGCTTGCCTTGCCAATGAAGGCACTTTGTCGACCTGATTGCGTGGGCCTGTGCCCGGCCTGTGGGTGCAATCGCAACCGTAACAGCTGTTCCTGTGATCCGGACGTAGACTCCCGGCTGGCTCCGTTGTCAGCCATTCGGGATCGACTTTGACCTCGAGTGTTCTACCGATCACTCCTGCATGATCCTGGCAGGTTGCGGTGGCCAAAGAGGTTTGTCGGCCATCTGTTGAACATGAGCGCCTCCTTTTGGCAGGCGCTCTGGCGAGAGGATTGAGCTGTGGCACTTCCCAAGAAGCGGCACTCACGTGCCCGGCGTGACCGGAGACGATCGCAGGATGCTCTGCAGTTGCCGGCACGCTCCGTATGTCCTCAGTGTCATCGGATTAAGTCGCCGCACCGCGTTTGTCCCCACTGCGGCAGCTATCGCGGACGCACCGTAGTGACGAGTGAAGAAGAATAGGTTGCCGAGCAGCGCAGCTGGCGGTTCGACGTGTTAGGCGGAACGCGAATGAAGATCGCCGTCGACGCGATGGGAGGTGACCATGCCCCCGAGCATCCAGTGGCTGGTGCTGTGCTGGCCGCACGGCAGTTTGACGCTGAGGTGGTACTGGTGGGGCAACAAGAGCGCATCCAGGAAGCTGTTGAGAAGCATCGAGGAGCTCCTCCGATGCAGATCGTTCATGCCGATGAAGTTGTGGGCATGGACGAGCCGCCAGCGATCGCCTTGAGGCGCAAGCGCGGCTCATCCATTCATGTGGCCGCCGAGTTATTGCGCGATGGCGAGGTTCAAGGCCTGGTGTCCGCGGGCAATACCGGCGCCATTATGGTGACTGCAAAGCTCTATGTCGGCACTCTCACCGGTGTTGATCGACCGGCACTGGCAGTCGTGTTGCCAAGTCGTCGAGGCCGGGTGATCTTGCTCGATGTAGGCGCCAACATCGATCCCAAGAGCCACCACCTCATGCAATTCGCCGTTATGGGACACTGTTTTGCCGAGAAGATCCTCGGAATCGATCACCCTCGAGTGGGGCTCCTCTCAATCGGCGAGGAGGCTGGCAAAGGGACAGATCTGATCCGTGAAGCCCACAAGGCCTTGGCCCATTCGCCGCTGAACTTCCTCGGCAATATGGAGGGGCGAGATATTTATAGCGGTTCCGCGGATATCGTGGTATGTGACGGTTTCACTGGCAATGTGGTGCTGAAGACCAGCGAATCCGTGGTCGAGACGATGTTGTACCTGTTGCGAGAGGAGCTCAGCAGCACGGCTTTCAGCAAGCTGGCGGCCAGGCTCGCTCGCGGCTCATTCAGGAGCTATCGTCGGCGGGTCGACTACGCCGAGTTCGGCGGCGCACCGCTTCTCGGTATCCGCGGATTGTGCGTTATCTGTCATGGTCGATCTTCCGCCAAGGCGATCATGAACGGGATTCGTGTGGCTCTGGAATACGCGCGCAACCAGGTCAGTGCGCGCATCGAGGAAGCGCTTTGTGCTGTGGCTTCGCACGGCAACGCCGGCTCGCAAGCTCTCCCAGTCCGCCCAAAACCCCTCGGTTAGCCGCATCAGATCGTGCATACGGCGTCCGCAGCTTTTCTTTATCCCGGACAGGGGTCGCAGCATCCGGGTATGGGTCGCGAGGCGTTCGAGACTTTCGCTGAGGCGCGAGACGTGTTCGAGGAAGCGGACACTGCCTTGCCGATTCCGCTCTCCAGCCTATGTTTCAAGGGTAGCGAGGAAGAGCTCCGCCTCACCGAGATCACGCAACCGGCGATTCTCACTGTCAGTATCGCGCTGCAGCGGGTACTCGCTGCACGTGGACTGCAACCACATTGGCTCGCGGGCCATTCGCTCGGAGAGTACAGTGCCTTGGTGACTGCCGGCTGTCTCGGGCTGGCGGACGCGGTTCGACTTGTCCACAGGCGGGGGCGTTATATGCAGGAAGCGGTTCCCGAAGGTACCGGTGCCATGGCGGCGTTACTCGGCATCGGCGATGACGATGTTCGAGCGCTGTGCGTGCAACAGCAGGGGGAGGGGACAGTCGAGGTTGCCAATCTCAACGCCCCAGGCCAAGTTGTGGTGGCGGGAGATCGTGCCGCCGTGGAAGGGCTGGTTGAGAGAGCCAAGAGGGAGGGGGCGCGACGCGCCATCATGCTCAATGTCAGCGCACCCTTCCACTGCAGCCTCATGCAGCCGGCCGCCGATCGACTGCGCCGCGATCTCGACGCCACGCCCTTTGGCGATCCTGGTGCCGAGGTTGTCTGCAATGTCGATGCGCGCCCGATCGCGGATGGCTCGGCAGCGAGGGAGGCATTGTTTCGTCAGGTTACCTCACCTGTTCGCTGGGCGGAATCGGTGCAGTTCTTGGCATCGGCCGGAGTGGGTGTTTTTGTTGAGGTCGGACCGGGTCGAGTACTGAGCGGCCTCGTGAAGCGTACCTTGGGCCGCGATGCGCAAGTCTATACGATCGAGAAGCCGGGGGATATCGACAAGGTGCTGACAACGCTGGATGGGAGCCACGCGGGCGGAGGGACGATATGAGCCGGCCGTTCGAGGGGCGAGTGAGCTTTGTGACAGGCGCTTCCCAGGGCATCGGCGAAGCCATCGCCCTCCGACTCGCCTCGGAAGGCAGCCACGTGGTTGTGGCCTCGAGGAGGCAAGAAGCTTGTGAGGCAGTGGCTTCTATAGCTCGCGAGCACGGGGTCGATGCACTGGCCCTGGAGATGGATGTTGCCGAGATGTCGTCGGTGCAAGCTGCCGTCAGCACGATTCTCGAGCATTTCGGCCACCTCGATTTTCTCGTCAATAACGCCGGCATCACCCGAGACAAGCTCCTGTTACGGCTGGATCCGTCCGACTGGGAGATGTTGTTGCGGGTCAATCTGATGGGGGTCTATCACTGCACGAAAGCCGTGCTAAGATCCATGGTCCGTCGCCGCCAGGGGCGGGTTGTATCCATTAGCTCGGTGGTGGGATTACTCGGCAATCCGGGGCAGACTGCCTACGCAGCAGCGAAGGCCGGGATCTTCGGTTTCACCAAGTCGCTGGCTCGTGAAGTAGGGTCCCGGAACATCACCGTCAACGCGGTTGCTCCCGGGTATATTTCCACTGAGATGACCGCAGCGTTACCGGCGGTCGCCCAGCAGCGGCTTATCGAGCAGATTCCACTTGTGCGCCTCGGCAGCGGCGATGACGTGGCAGGGGTGGTTCGCTTCTTGTTGTCTGATGACGCTGCCTATATTACCGGCCAGGTGCTCTGCGTAGACGGCGGCATGCATATGTAGCCGGCCAGCCGGTGGGTTTTTGCAACTGTACGAACTGGTGGTCAGGAGGGAAAGAATGAGCACACAGGAAAAAGTGAAGAAGATCATCGTCGAGCAGCTCGGTGTAGACGAAGACGAGGTTACCCCCGAGGCCTCTTTTGTCGACGACCTTGGTGCAGACTCTCTCGACACGGTCGAACTGGTAATGGCCTTCGAGGAAGAGTTCGACCTGGAAATCCCTGATGAGGATGCTGAGAAAATCACCACGGTTCACGACGCGGTTGCGTACATCGAGGGAAACGCGTCGAGCTAGCGGCGGCAGAAGTTGAACCCTGCACGGGTAGGTAGCTGAGCGATGGAACGACGTGTCGTTATAACGGGTATGGGTTTGATCACCCCTCTAGCAGTGGGAACGGAAGAGTCCTGGCAGGCAATGCTCGAGGGTCGCAGTGGCATCGGACCGATCACCAAATTCGACGCCACTGGCTTCTCCGTGCAGATCGCCGGTGAGGTAAAGGGGTTCGATCCCCTCGATTATGTAAGCAAGAAGGACCTCAAAAAGATGGACTATCACATCCAGTACGCTCTGGCTGCGTCGGAGATCGCCTGGGAGAAGGCCGAGCTGGAGGATGGCGATTTTGATCCCGATCGCTTTGGGGTGCTGATCGGATCTGGCATCGGCGGCTTGAACATGATGGAGCTCCACCACCGGACGCTACTGGAGAAAGGGCCAGGCAAGGTAAGTCCATTCTTTATCCCAGGTCTCATTGTCAATGAGGCCGCCGGCTGGGTTTCGATCCGCTTGCAGTTGAAGGGACCCAACTCGGCGACCTGCACCGCCTGTACCACCGGTGCTCATGCCATAGGAGACGCCTTCAAAATTATTGCCAGGGGAGCTGCCGATGGCATGGTTTGCGGGGGCACCGAAGGGGTGGTTTGCGGTCTGGCAATCGACGGCTTCGCGGCGATGCGGGCTCTGTCTAGACGTAACGATGCGCCCGAACGCGCCAGTCGCCCGTTCGATTTGGACCGCGATGGTTTCGTCCTCGGAGAGGGTGCCGGGATCCTCGTCCTCGAGGCCGAAGAACTCGCAAGCAGGCGGGGCGCACCGATCGTTGCCGAGGTAGTCGGTTACGGGATGTCTGGCGATGCTTACCACATCAGCGCTCCGGCACCGGACGCCAAGGGTGCAGTCCGGGTAATGCGTGCGACTATAGAGGATGCCGGTATCGGCACCGACGAGGTCGGCTACATCAATGCTCATGGAACTTCGACGCCGGCAGGGGATCGCATAGAGACGTTGGCGATCAAGAGTGTTTTTGGCGAGCGCGCCGCCAGCATTCCCGTATCCTCGACCAAGTCGATGACCGGACATCTGCTGGGAGCGGCCGGGGGTGTGGAAACCAGCGCGGTGGCTCTGGCACTTCGTGATCAAGTTGTGCCTCCGACCATCAACTATGAAAAGCCGGATTCGGAATGCGACCTCGACTACGTGCCCAATCATTCGCGCGAGGTGTCCATTGAATATGGCCTTTCTAATTCATTCGGGTTCGGCGGCACTAACGCGGCACTCTTGCTGAAGCGCTACGAGGGTTAGTGTCTGCTCCCGGGCGTTTCTCGGTATCGCTTGAAGAGAGGGCAGCGTGTCGGAAGAGGACCTGATCGAAGCGAGGAGATCAAAACTCGCCGCCCTCGAAGCGGAAGGGATCGATCCCTATCCGCGGCGATTCGAGATCGACGCGACCTTGGACGTGGTTCAGTGCCGCTACCAAGGCTGGGACGCGGAACGGCTCGCCGGTAACCCACAACGGCTAAGACTGGCAGGCCGCATCCATGCACAACGCGGCCATGGCAAGGCACTCTTCGTCGATGTCGACGACGGTCGGGCACGGCTACAGTTCTACGCCCGTCGCGACGATTTAGGGGGTGCGGAGTTCGCTCTCTTGCAGCGATTCGACCTCGGTGACCTGCTCGGTGCACAAGGTGAGCTGATGAAGACGCGAACCGGTGAGCTGTCGCTCCGAGTCGAAAGCTTCCGCCTGCTCGCCAAGGCGCTGCGCCCGCTGCCCGAGAAGTTCCACGGACTGAAAGATACCGAGACCCGCTACCGGCAGCGCTATCTCGACCTGCTGGCCAATCCCGAAACACGATCGACTTTCGAAACCCGGGCGGCTATCATCCGCGGCCTGCGTGGGCATCTTGATGCGCACGGTTTCATCGAGGTCGAAACACCCATGATGCAGCCGCTGTACGGCGGCGCAGCTGCACGACCTTTCATTACCCACCACCAGACCTTGGACATGGATCTGTACCTGCGGATTGCGCCAGAGCTTTATCTCAAGCGCCTGCTCGTCGGCGGTTTCCATCGCGTCTACGAGCTCAACCGCAACTTCCGTAACGAGGGAATCTCTACCCAACACAACCCGGAATTCACCATGCTGGAGTTCTATGCGGCCTACTGGGACTACCAGGCCATGATGACGTTCGCTGAGGAGTTGCTGTCAGTGGTCGTTGGGGCGGTACGGGAAGTGACGGAACTGCAATACCAAGGCGCAAAAGTATCGATGCAACGTCCCTGGAGGAAAATCCCGCTCACCCGGGCGCTAGTGGAGATCGGCAAAGTGCCCGAAGGACTACTCGCGGAGGCCGAAGGATTGACTGCGTGGCTGACCGAGAGGGGAATAGCGGTCGATGGACTCGCCCTACCGGAGTTGTTGGAGTTGGCTCTCAGCCGTCTGGTACAACCACGGATCTGTGACCCTACTTTTATCACCCACTTTCCCCGTGCCCTGTCGCCCTTTTCGAAGACGACACCCGAAGACAGGGAGATCGTGGAGCGCTTCGAGCTCTATTGTGGCGGCCTCGAGGTGGCAAACGGATACTCTGAACTCAACGATGCGGGGGAACAGCGCCGGCGCATGGTGGCGACGGCCGCGAATAGGTCTGGCGAGCTGGGCAGTCAGAAGGTCGATGAGGATTACCTCTGCGCCTTGGAGCACGGCATGCCTCCGGCCGCCGGTATCGGCATCGGAATCGACCGCTTGGTCATGTTGGTCACCGACTCGTCATCGATTCGCGACGTCATCCTCTTCCCGCTGATGCGTCCTCGAGACACAACATGAGCGTGCCAAGGCTCGGCCTGATTTCGCGAAGATATGAGTTGTACCTGGCCCTGCGCTACTTGCGGGCCCGCAGAAAGCAGGCATTTACCTCGGTAGTCACAACGGTGTCCATTCTCGGCATCACCGTCGGTGTTTGCGCGCTGGTGATTGCGCTGGCACTGCTGACGGGGTTTCAACAAGACATCCAATCGAAGATCATCGGCGCCAACGCTCACGTGGTCATATGGGGAGGCGGAGGAAGACCCGTCGAGAACTACGCCTCGGTAGTCGCTGCTGCGCGAACGGTTGCGGGAGTTGTCGACGCTTCACCGGTGGTGCTGCACGCGGCAATGTTGGATAGCGGTATCGAGCCGGCCTTCGCAAATGTCAAGGGAATGGATAGCCTCGCGGGAACTACTGCGCTCCTCGATCGGCTGGTCGATGGCAGCGTTGATGGTCTGCGAACTGATTCGTCACCGCCGGGCATCATTCTCGGCCACGACCTGGCCGCCAAGCTTCTAGTAGGTGTCGATCAAGAGGTGCGTTTGTTCACTTCTTCCGCCAATTTGTTGACTCCCTTCGGTAGTGGTTTCAAGACCAAGACGTTCCGTGTCGCCGGTATTTTCGAAGCCGGCATGTTCGAGTATGACAACACATGGGCCTTGATTGATGTTTCGGTGGCCCAGGACCTGTTCGACATGGGCGATACGGTTTCTCTGGTCGAAGTACGGGTCGAAGATATTTACAACACCGATGCCGTGGTGGATAGATTACGTAAGCAGTTGGGTGAGGGCTACTTTGTTGTCGATTGGAAGCAGATGAACCAGGTGTTCTTTTCTGCTCTCAAGCTCGAGAGGTTAGCGATGTTCGTGACCATTAGCTTGATCGTCCTCGTGGCGGCTCTCAATATCGTCGCGACCCTTGTGCTGATGGTAATGGAGAAGCACAGGGACATCGGCATCCTGTTGTCGATGGGCGCAACCCGCAAAGCAATCCTCTACATCTTCATGCTCCAGGGACTGATCATCGGTTTGGTGGGCACGGCCATAGGACTCATTCTGGGCATCGGCGCATCCTACATCATGGATACCTACAAACTGATCTCGCTTCCGGAGGAGGTCTACTATCTCTCTCACGTTCCCTTCATCCTGCGGCCGGTTGATTTTTCGCTAGTGGCCCTGCTGGCGGTAGCCATCTCGTTTCTGGCGACCCTCTACCCCGCCTGGAGGGCCAGCCGGCTCGATCCGGTGGAGGCGCTGCGGTATGAGTAGCGCTCCTGTGGATGCCGTGGCGCCATTGGTATCCGTGGCAGGTCTCACCAAGAGCTACCTTTCCGGCGATTCCGTATTGCGGGTGCTCGACGGTACCAACCTTTCGGTGGTGGCCGGCGAACGCTTGGCAGTGCTGGGAGCCAGCGGTGTGGGGAAGACGACGCTGCTCCATCTTCTAGGCGGGCTTGATCGCCCCGACGCCGGCACCATCACCTTTCGTGGCAGGTGCCTGGCGGAGTTGAAGGAAGAGGAACTGGCGGTGTTTCGTAATGTCGAGATCGGCTTCGTGTTCCAGTTCTATCAACTGTTGCCGGAGTTTACAGCGCTCGAGAATGTCATGATGCCGCTGCTCATTGGCAGGGAGACCCGGTCCGCAAAGCATCGCGGGATGGAGCTGCTGGAGGAAGTAGGCCTCGAGGAGCGCGGACACCATTTTCCGACGGAATTGTCTGGCGGTGAACGCCAGCGGGTGGCCATTGCCCGTGCCCTGGCTCGTGAGCCCAGTCTGCTGCTCGCTGATGAGCCTACGGGGAACCTCGATCTGGACAGCGGCAAGAATGTGATGCGGATCTTTGGGCGGATCCAGCGGGACCACGGGGCGGCCATCGTCATGGCGACCCACAATCCACAGCTAGTTATGGGTTTCGATCGAGTCCTTCAAATGCATTCGGGGGGGCACCTGAGGCCCAGAGCAATCGATAATGTGGCCGGCGGGGCGATGTAAGACTCCGGACGCAATGTCTTGTAGGGGCCAGATGCAGTCGGCTATACTCGATTCTCGCGGAGGCCCATGGCGCCGCGGTTGGTGGCTCGTGCTACCCTTTGGGGGCGCACGCCAATAAAAGGGCCCTCGAGTGTGGCCCTAGACGTCCCTGGCCATAGACGTATGTTCGAGCGCTACACGGAACGGGCACGGCGCGTCATCTTCTTCGCGCGCTATGAGGCCAGCCAACTCGGTTCTCGCACCATCGAGACCGAGCACCTCCTGCTGGGCCTAATTCGCGAAAATAATGGTTTGACTGGTCAACTTCTCTACCGTTCCAAGATCGAGCCAGAGGATATACGCAGCGAGATCGAGGCCCGAACCAAGGTGCGGGAGAAGATCTCGACCTCGGTGGAAATTCCCCTCTCCGTCGAGTCCAAGCGCGTTCTAGCCTATGCGGCGGAGGAAGCGGAGAAGATGTTCCACAAGTATATCGGCACGGAGCACATTCTCCTCGGGCTGCTGCGCGAGAAGAAGTCGCTGGCATCTCGCATACTGCTGGAGAAGGGGATGCGATTGACGACGGCGAGGGAGGATCTCCTCTACCTGCTGAAGGAGAAGAACCTCAACGAGAAGAAGAAAGACACACCATTTCTGTCGGAGTTCTCGAGGGATCTCACAGCGCTGGCCGCCAAAGACTTGCTGGATCCGCTCATCGGCCGTGAGAAGGAGTTGGAACGTGCCATCCAAATCCTTTGCCGGCGGACCAAGAACAATCCAGTGCTGATCGGTGAACCGGGAGTAGGCAAGACAGCCATCGTTGAAGGCCTATCGCGAAAGATCGTTACAGGTGATGTTCCTCGCTTTCTGCTTGACAAGAGGATATTGGAACTTGACATCTCATCGGTTGTCGCCGGGACGAAGTACCGTGGACAGTTCGAAGAGAGACTCAAGAGCATTATGAAGGAACTCGTCGAAAACAAAGACATTCTCGTCTTCATCGATGAATTGCACACCTTGGTAGGGGCAGGGTCTGCGGAGGGGTCCCTTGACGCCGCGGGGATCCTCAAGCCCGCATTGTCTCGTGGAGAGCTCCAGTGTATCGGTGCCACCACCCCCAAGGAGCATCGCAAGCACATCGAAAAGGATCGCGCTCTGGCCAGGCGCTTCCAGGGCATCAAAGTGAGCCCGCCGACCGAGGACGAAACCCTCCGGATCATCTATGGCATTCGTGACCGTTACGAGAAGTACCATGGTGTTTGCTACGACGACGAAGCGATGTCTGCGGCTGTCTACCAGAGCAATCGGTATATCAGCGATCGCTTTCTTCCCGATAAGGCCATCGACGTACTCGATGAGTCGGGAGCGCGCGTGAAGTTGGCGGCTGCCGCAGCCCCGCGCCAGCTCCAGGAGATCGAAGATCGGCTACAGACCATTGCGGAAAAGGTAGATAAGGCGATCAACGAGAAGGAGTTCGAGAAAGCCGCATACTACCGGGATCAAGAACAGCAGGAGCGTGAGCGGCTGGATACCCTGAGGACCAAGCTGGCGACGGAAGAGAACGACAGCGAGCCACCGATCGTGTCGAAAGATGATATCGAGCGGGTGGTCTCCAATTGGACGGGCATTCCCATTACCGCGATTCAAGAAGAGGAGATGGACAAGCTCGTGAACATGGAGGCAGAGCTGCACAAGCGGATCGTTGCCCAAGAGGGAGCGGTCAGAGTGGTGTCGCGTGCGATACGCCGCTCACGTGCAGGTCTCAAGGACCCTCGCAGGCCAATGGGTGCATTTCTATTTCTTGGGCCCACCGGCGTGGGCAAGACAGAGGTGGCCCGCACCCTGGCCCGTTTCCTCTTCGGCGAGGATTCAAGTCTGGTGCGGTTCGACATGTCCGAGTACATGGAAAAGCATTCGGTTTCGAAGTTGATCGGGTCTCCCCCTGGCTACGTTGGTCACGAAGAGGGGGGGCAACTTACCGATCGGGTGAAGCGCAATCCCTACAGCGTGGTGCTATTGGATGAGATCGAGAAAGCGCACCCGTCAATCTTCAATATCCTTCTGCAGGTGTTCGAGGAAGGTCACCTTACTGATGCCCTCGGTAATACAGTTGATTTCAAGAACTGTATTGTCATCATGACGTCCAACATTGGCGCACGCCACATCCAGCGCCAGGGCGGGATGGGCTTCCGCAGCGGCGGTGAAGATGCCGGCTTCAAAGAGATGAAGGGCCGGATGTTGGAGGAAGTGAAAAAGACCTTCAATCCAGAATTCCTCAATCGCCTCGACGAGATCCTTGTTTTCCATGCCTTGAACGACGAACATCTGATCAAGATCATCCGCTTGATGATCGACGACGTGAATCTTAATCTTGTGCCTAAAGACATTCAGATTGAGCTCGATGACTCGGCCTTCGCCTGGCTGATCGATCGAACTTGTGCCGACCGAAACTACGGGGCGCGGCCGCTGCGTCGTGCTATCCAGAAGCACATCGAGGATACTCTTGCCGAAGACATGATCCGTGGCAAGATCGAACCCGGAGATCGTGTGCAAGTGTCGGTCAGCGGTGGCCAGCTTCGCTTCCAGGTGGGGAAACCGGAGAAAGCAGGGCATCCGGTGGCCAAGTAGCAATCAGGCTCGAGGCTCCTTCACTATCCCCCTTAACCTCGATGAATAAAGTAACTGCTGCAAAGCCCTGCTGGCGGTGCCGTGTTCATGGCCTGTCAGCCGCCTTCGGTTGCGCTCTCATCCTTGCAGCGGCACCTGTACTGGCTGCCCAGCAGGACACCTCACAGCAACGAGCTCCACAAGGTCAGATTGTCGAAGCGATCGAGGTAGAAGGTAACGCGCGCATCAATGATTCCACGGTTCTCTTCTACATCTCCACGAGAGTGGGAGCTGCGTTTGATTGGGTCACAGCCGAACAGGATTTCCGTAGCCTCCTGAACACTGATTTTTTCGACAACCTGTCCATGCGTTGGCGGCCGGGAACGAACGGCGTCATCATCACCATCGAGGTGGTGGAGAGGCCCATGTTGAGGAGAGTGCGGATCGAGGGAACCAAGAAGGTCAGCCACGACGACCTGATCGAGCGGATGAAAAAGCTCGAGATGCCAATCGAGGAGGACTCGCCGATCGACAATCAGCGCCTTCGCCGAGCCAAAGAAGTGTTGGTGACCATGCTGCAGGGCGAGGAGGGATTCCAGTTCGTCCGGGTCGACCTCAGCGTTGTTGCTTCCGCAGAGGGTGCTGGCGTCGATGCCTTGTACAGCGTCGTCGAGGGAGACGAGGTGCGAATCGAGAACGTTTATTTCGATGGGGCAACGGTTTTCTCACAGCGTCAGCTCCGCTACATGATGAAGCGCACGGGGGAACATTGGATGCTCTCGTTCATCACCAAGAACGATCGCTTCTCGTGGAACGGTTTCGAAAACGACATGCTGGGGCTCATGAATATCTATCGTGGGCTCGGGTATCTGGACTTTGTCTGGGATGAGCCGAAAATTGAGGTTTACGATGTCGACAGGCCGATATTTTTCGGGCATGCACAACGCTTGTATATCACCATCCCTATCGTCGAGGGTCCGAAATACAAAGTGGGTGAGATTAAAGTGGAGGGGAACACGTTTTTTACCGATGAGCAGCTCGTGGCGCTGGTGCCTCTCCAGACTGGTGACATCGTTGACGTCAAGCAGATAATCGATGCGCGCGAGGCCATGCAGACGATGTATCAGATTTCAGGCTATCAGCAGGTGCAGATAGGGCCGGTGGACGACCAAGACGCTGCCAATGGAGTCGCCGACATCACCTTCATGGTCAATGAAAACCCTCTTTATTATGTTCACCACATCGACTTCGAAGGAAATACCAATACCCGCGACTACGTGATCCGCAGAAACCTGCGCATCCACGAGAAGGATCGCTGGAATCAGTCCCTTTACAACACGAGCCTCTTCAAAATCCAGCAGCTTGGCTACTTCGACAATGTCGAGCCGGAATTGACGGTCCTGGATGCGGAGGGCAATCCTGTGACGCCACCCGCCGAAGGAGAGGGTGCAGAGCCAGCCGCGGCAGAGGAAAACAAGCAGCCACCCGATGGCTCCAGCGAGCCGGAGAAAGGCCAGCTTGACGTCAAGGTCAAGCTTCGTGAGGTGGGAAGGAACCAGATCAGCTTCGGCGGCGGTGCCTCGGCCTTGGAGGGAGGCTTCATACAGCTCGGCTACACGACCCGCAATCTGTTCGGCCGCGGCCAGACGGCCTCTGTCAGTGGCCAGTTCGGAGGCCGTTCCACCAACCTCAGACTCGGCTATTCTGACCCCTTTTTCCTCAACCGGCGGCTGCGCTTCGGCGCTGATTTCTTCAGAAGCTCGCTCGACTTCTTCGACTTCGCAAGCCAATCGACAGGTATTTCCACGCGTATAGGCTTCCCTTTGGATAAGAACGAGTTCACGACTCTCTTTGTAGAGTACAACTTCGAGTTCATCAAGGTGGACGAGATTGGCAGCACGTTCAACAATCTCAACTCGCTTAACTTCAATTCGTTGTTCCTGTTTGGTGGCAACAGGAGAACCAGCAGTATACGTCCCTTTATCACCTTCAACTCGATCGACAATCCCTTCAATCCCAGTCGCGGCCGGCGCACCATCGGCTCCTTCGAGCTCGCCGGTGGACTCCTCGGGGGCACGCTCGATTTCTGGAAGGCGCAGGTTACCAACACCATCTACATACCGACCGTCAAGACAGGAAGGGGGGTGCGCACGAGGGTCAGCCAGCTAGTGGCCATCAACACCGAATTCCGCTATGGTGATTCCTACGGATCCCTAGATCAGTTGCCGATCTTCGAGCGCTTCTTCCTCGGTGGCAGCCAATCGATCCGGGGGACGCGTATCCGCGCGGTAGGACCGTTGGACGAGTTCGGCAACATCATCGGCGGGAACAAATCCTTGCAATACAATCTCGAATACATTCTGCAAGTTGCCGACCCATTGAGAGTCGCCATTTTTCACGACGCAGGCCAAGCTTATGCGCCTGGCGAGAGCATCGATTTCGGTAGTCTACGGAAGACAGCGGGCGTGGAGTTCCGCATCTTCGCCCCCGTGTTCAATGTTCCGTTCCGCTTCTTTTGGGCCTTCAATTTCGATCCTTTGACACAGTTCGGCGAGGAACGCTCCACTTTCGAGTTCGCGATTGGCACGACCTTCTAGCCCGAACTTCTCAACGGCTCGCAGCTGCGGGCGGGCTAGCAGAGCACAATTGGTGAAGCTCGACGGCAACGTAAGGTTCTTTGCGCGGGGCCTCGATCTTCCTGCGCGCGCTTTTGTGTGATGGCTTCATGAATGGAGATTTGAGGATTCGTCTGGCTGATCTCGCGGAGCTTGTCGGGGGCTCTCTCGAAGGGGATGAAGAGCAGGTCGTTACCGGCATAGCGCCGCTGGATGAAGCGAGTGGCGATGAAGTCAGCTTCATCAGCCAGCCTCGCTATCGCTCGAAGGTCGCATCCAGCGGTGCTGGTGCGCTCATCGCCAGCACTGATTTTCAGCTTCCGAGCGGTTGTCGAAAAGGGATGGCTTTGATCCGGGTTGACAATCCGTACTTGGCGGTGTCAGTGGCGATATCGACATTTCATCCTCTGGTACGGGTGACCCACGGTGTGGATTCAACGGCGCTGATTGGTGATGGAGTGGAGATTGGCCCGGGAGTCCATATCGGCGCGCTGGTGAGTATCGGCGACCGGGTCAGGCTGGGGTCCGGAACCGTGATCGAAACTGGCTCTGTGCTCGCAGCCGGTGTGCAGGTGGGATCAGATTGTACCTTGTACCCAAACGTGACTATTTACGGTCAAGTGGTTCTCGGCGACCGAGTGGTGGTGCACGCCGGCTCGGTTATTGGCGCCGACGGGTTCGGATATGCTCGAGACGGGCGCAAGCATGTGAAGATTCCGCAAGTGGGCGGAGTGGTCGTAGAAGACGATGTCGAGATCGGCGCCAACGTTTGCATCGATCGTGCGACGCTTGGCGTTACCCTCATTGGTCGGGGTACGAAGATCGACAACATGGTGCAGATCGGTCACAATTGCGAGATTGGAGAAGACTGTATTCTCTGCGGTCAGGTAGGGCTGGGAGGGACTACGAGTATCGGTACCAGTGTGCTCATCGGAGGGCAAGCCGGGGCCAGCGGTCACCTTCGTATCGGCGAGGGTGCCATGGTGGCTGCCCAGACGGGCATCATCAATGACGTGCCCGCCGGCACGCGCGTTGCGGGATATCCACATCTGGAGCTAAGCCGCTGGCGCCGCTCCGTGGCAGCGCTTCGGCACCTTCCGCGGCTTGTTCGTCGCGTCCGGCGCTTGGAGGCGGCTGCTGGACTTTCACGTGAGGAGGAACAATGAGCCTCGATGTTCGGCAAATCCTCGAGACTCTTCCACATCGGTACCCGTTTCTCCTTGTGGATCGGATTGTTGAGATGGAGGAGCGGAAGAGGGTCGTAGGGATCAAGAACGTCACCTTCAACGAGCAATTCTTCCAAGGCCATTTTCCGGGCAATCCGGTGATGCCAGGCGTGCTCATTCTCGAGGCCATGGGCCAGGTAGGTGCCGTCTTGTTGCTGGGTGAAGTGAAGGATATGAGCAACAAATTTGTTTATCTGGCGGGCATAGACAAAGTTCGCTTCCGGCGGCCGGTGGTCCCGGGCGACCAGATACGCTACGAGTTGGAAGTACTGAATGTGCGCTCTCGCTCCTGCAAGATGCAGGGACACGCAACCGTTGATGGGCAATTGGTAGCCGAGGCTACGCTCCTATCTATGCTGGTTGACATGCCGGAGTTGAAGAGTTCGTGAGCCCTGCGATCCAGTGCCATCCTACGGCAGTTGTGGAAGAAGGCGCCGAGTTCGCTGAGGGCGTGGTCATCGGACCGTACGCTATCGTGCGCAAGAACGTCAGGCTTGGCTCCGGCACACTCGTCGGTGCGCATGCGGTGGTAGATGAATACACGACTCTCGGCTCCGAGTGTGTAGTATTTTCTCATGCCTGTGTCGGCACGATCCCACAGGATCTGAAGTTTCACGGCGAGCGATCCTACCTCGAAGCTGGCGACCGAAACGTGTTTCGTGAATTCGTTACCGTCAATCGGGGCACGGAAGGCGGCGGCGGGATCACTCGAATAGGTTCTGACAACTTGTTCATGGCCTACTGTCACATTGCGCATGATTGCATTATCGGCGACCACGTGATCTTCGGAAATGCAGCGACCTTGGCGGGCCACGTCGTTATTGAGGATTGGGCCAACGTTGGGGCATTTTCCGGCTTCCAGCAGTTCTGTAGGGTCGGGCAACATGCTTTCATCGCAGCTTACTCAGGAGTGACGAAGGATGTCGTTCCCTATGCCAAAGTGCAGGGCATGCATGCGAAGTCCTATGGCGTAAACACGATCGGACTCAAGAGGCGAGGCTTTACTGGGGCCACCGTGGCGGAACTCAAGCGAGCTTTTCGTATCTTGTTTCGAAAAAGCCTCAACACAACCCAAGCACTGAAAGCCATCGCCGCGGAGAGATTCACTTCCGCCGAGGTGGCGACGTTGGTGGATTTCGTTCGGAGCAGTAAGCATGGCATCGTCAAGTGAACCGCTGGCGCTGATTGCAGGCAGCTCCCAAATGCCGTCTATAGTTGCCCGGCAGGCGCGGGCCCGCGGCCGCCGTGTGACGGTGTTGGCCATTCGCGGTATCACCGATACCGCGGTGGGTGACGCTGCCGACGAAATTCGCTGGCTGGACTGGGGGGATGTGAATGGATTTTTGGAGCTTCTGGGGGAGCTCGGCCAAAACGGTGTGCGTGAAGCAGTCATGGCTGGAAAAGTCGAGCAACAGCGCATTTACGAAGCCACCGGAGCCGGCAAACTCGAAAGCTTGCTTGAAGAGATCCCTGTTCGCCACACCGACGCATTGATCAAGACAGTTGCGAACCTGCTGGCGGCAGCTGGAATCGATCTGGTGAGCTCGATGGAGTTCCTCGATGGATTACTCGTGGCGGCGGGTACTCTCACTCAGAGATCCCCCAATGAACGGGAAATGGCAGACATCGAGCACGGCTGGAAGGTTGCCAAAGCACTGGGGGGACTCGATATCGGTCAGGCGGTGGTGGTGAAAGAGCTGGCGGTGGTGGCGGTCGAAGCGATGGAAGGGACAGATGCGTGTATCCTGCGCGCCGGCCTTCTGGCTGGTCCCGGCACCGTCGTCATCAAGGTTGCGAAGCCGCGACAGGATCCGAGATTCGATTTACCTGTGGTGGGGATGGGCACGGTGGCGTCGATGTCCGACGCGGGGGCCACGGCGCTGGCAATCGAGGCGGACCGAACCGTTGTCTTCGATCGCGAACGGGTGCAAGCAGAGGCTGATGTCCGCGATCTAGCAATCGTTTCCCGGCGGCTTGGATAAGGCGTTCCGCATTGAGGCGGCCGTTATCAGGGCCTGCAATGCCAGGCAGCGGAGGAGACTGCCGCCAACAGGAAGGGTATCTTGATGATCCGTGTTGGCGTCGTCGGTGTCGGAGCGATGGGGCACCATCATGCGCGGATATATCGCCAGCTCGAGGGTTGCAATTTGGTGGGGATCTACGACGTCGATGCTCGTCGGTCCGGACAATTCTGCAAGGAGCATGACATCGTTGCCTTTTCTACGCTCGATGCCTTACTCGAGGTCGTGGATGCTGTAAGTGTCGCCGTTCCGACACCTGACCACCACTTGGTAGGTATGCGCTGTCTGGAAGCGGGCCGAGATCTCTTGATCGAGAAGCCGATGGCCTCGACACTGGAGGAAGCTGATGAGCTCAACCATACGGCGCGAGGAAGCCAGCTGATCCTGCAGGTGGGTCACGTAGAGCGTTATAACCCCGCGTTAGAGGCACTGACGGAGATGATCGTGGAGCCGCGCTTTTTTGAGGTCGATCGCCTGGGCTCATTCGCCCCGCGTAGTTTGGAGACAGACGTGATTCTCGACCTCATGATCCATGACATCGATGTCCTTCATGCACTCGTGGACTCCGAGGTCGAGGAAGTTCGGGCGGTGGGAGTACCGATTCTGTCAGATGCGATCGATATCGCCAACGCCCGGCTAGCGCTGAGTAACGGCTGCGTCGCAAATCTCACAGCCAGTCGCGTAAGCGCCAACCGGGTAAGAAAGGTACGGATTTTCCAGCCAGAAGCTTACTTCTCCGTCGATTATACGGATCAGCAGGTGCACTATTTCCAGCTCGTACGCAGAAATGGGCATGCGCAGCGCATAGCAGCACGGCAGCTTGAGGTGAAGCATGCGGAGCCTCTTGCCCGGCAGCTGTCCGACTTCATCAACAGCGTCAGGAGCCGCCAACCCCCCAGGGTCGATGGCGCAGCCGGCCGGCGGGCCCTGTCCACCGCATTGAAGATCAGAGATGCGGTGCAGACGTAGCCTGACACTTCTTCAGGCCTCGCTGTGGCTTTCGGCAACCTTTGTCATGGCTTCATGTGGAACCACTTTGCCCCTCGACGCTTACAGGGTCGCGCCAAGCAACGAATATCCTACCGAAGCGACGTTTACGGTTTCAGTCGAGGACGCGTGGGACGTAATAATGCGACTGCTGGGTGAAAGGAAGGATCCGATCGATCTCGCTGATCCTCAGTCAGGCACGATTACCACAGGGTGGAATGAAGTCCCGTCGTTGATCTACGGGCGTAAGCGACTTGGTGCCCCTGAGGATGAAGGAGCGTTACCCTTGCCAGCCAGATACCGGTTCGTGGTGAGGATCCGCAACACTGAGGGCGGGGCCAAAGTGACGGTCAAGGCCGATGAGGAGACTAATTTCCAGATTCTCACCGGTACCGACAAAGAAAGCGGCAGAGAATACTACAAAGATCGCTGGCGCTCGACGCCGACGCATACTATGCGGGAGCATGAATTCCTGACCGCGCTTGGAAAACGACTCGGAGAGGCAACGAAACACTGATCATCGGAACGTCCTTGCCTGGATGGTGGTGTGGACGATCGCTGGCACACCAACAAACCCCTGAATCGCTCGTCGTGGCGGGGAGATAACTCAAGTTGGCCATTAACTTCCAAGGTAGCCCACAACCGACGCTGGGGATCGAGGAGGAATATCAGCTCTGCGATCCTGACAGCGGCGACCTTGTGCCTCGCGTCGAGCGAATCATGGATCGTGCGAGTCCGGAGCTGCGTGAGCGACTCTCGTATGATCTGCTACTCACCCTGGTTGAGGCCAACACGGTGATCGCCGAGTCGGTGGAAGAAGGTATTGCCGACCTGCACAGCAAGCGTCAACAAGTTCAAGCATTAGCGGAGACCGAAGAATGCACTTTGGGGTTGACGGGAACTCACCCGTTCGCGGAGCCGCAGGCACAACGGTTTGTCGGTACCCCCGACTATCAGTGGGTGGCGGAGCAGCTAGGCTATGTGGCACAGCGTAACCTGACTTTTGGGTTGCACGTTCATGTTGGCGTCGACGAAGGCGATCGGGCGATCTACGTGACCAACCGCATGAGGCAGTGGATCGGTCCGATGATCGCTCTCGCCGCCAACTCCCCGTATCTGGACAGTGTTGACACAGGCTGGGACTCGGCCCGCGTCTATGCCTTTGGGGCTTTCCCACGCGCCGGCATACCACCGCGACTGGAGGACTGGGCTCAATTCGAGGCACAAATAGAGAGATTGTTGTCGGCAGAGAGCATTACCAAGCCTCGCCAGATCTGGTGGAATGTCCGGGCTCATCCCGAGTATGGAACCGTTGAGGTGCGCGCCTTCGATGTACAGATATCCCTGGCGCGCACGGCAGCGCTCGTGGCTCTGACCCAGGCACTGGTAGTTGCATACTCGGACGCCCACAGGCGTGGTGAACCCGAGCCCCCCTTGGCCGGCGCCTTCTTGGAGGATTCGAGGTGGAAGGGGATGCGGTTCGGCCTCGATGCCATGGTCGTAGATCCCTGCGAGGGAGATGTGTTGCCGATGACAGAGTACGTTGGCAGGATGCTGGAAGTGGCACGGCCCGCTGCTTCCCGTCTAGGAACGACCGACTACCTTGATGCTATCTGCGAGATATTGACCGAGGGCAATGGCGCGACACAGCAGCGGGCCCTGGCTGCCGAGTGCGACGGCGATCTGCGAGCGCTGCAGTTGCTTCTGTTGCGTCGAGCCCGTGAGCTAGGCATTGACGGTCCGAAGCCATAAGCACGGCCTTGGAGCGATTCATCGCCAACAGCGTGGAGTGCATGGCAATGGGGAAAGGCCAAATCGTGGCCGGTGTGGATCGACTCGAAGGCACGCTCAGCGTCCGCGTACTCGGGTCCTCAAGTGGCCTACCTAGTGCCTCACGAGATACGACTTCGTTGTTGGTGGGCTCGTCCGATGACTGGACTTTGGTCGATTGCCCAGGTAGCGTCGTGCACAAGCTCGCCCGGCTTGGAATATCGCCCGGTCAGCTCCGACGGCTGATATTGACCCACAGCCATGTTGACCACGTTTACGGATTGCCACACCTTCTCCATGCGCTGGCCGTGGCAGGCAAGAACGAGAATTTGTCGCTCCACGCCCCTGGGCAAACACTGGCCACGGTTCGAGACATGGTGGCTACTCACTCCCTCGAGGGACCACGCTACCCGAGATTGCAGATGAAGCCGATCGCCATGCATGAGGGGACCGTCATCGTTGACGATGGCCGAATGCGAATCGAAGCGACACCGGCGAGACACGGTCGCGACACCGTTGCCTTGCGGTTCGAGATTGACGGGATCGCCGTTTGTCTTTCGTCGGATACTTGCGCCTGCGCCGCGGTGACTGTGCTTGCCCGCCACGCCCAGCTCTTGATTCACGACTGTGCAGGGCCGCATCGACTCCGAGATGGCTTCGGCGGTGATCATTCCAGCGCCCTGGAGGCGGCCCGCGCGGCGACCGACGCTGCTGCCCGCAACCTGGTGCTGATTCACCTGGGGCCGGAGGCCGAGAGCGCTTTGGGTGAGATGCTTGCCGAGGCACGAGCGGCGTTCTCCGGGCCTGTGGTGGTGGCCGCCGATGGGGATGAGTACAGGGTGTCGAAAGGGCTGATCGAGGGATTGGTTGAGACCAGGAACTCATGAATACTTTAGATGTCTCCACCGTACAGAAGGCCTACTCTCGATGGGCTGGCGTGTACGACTTGATCTTCGGGAGAGTGTTCAACAGGGCACGTCGTCGAGCCATCGGTCTGATGCAGTTAGGCTCCGGGGCCCGCGTCCTCGAGGTCGGTGTCGGCACAGGGTTGTCTCTATCGTTTTTCCCTGAAAGTTGCTGGGTGGCTGGCGTCGATCTTTCAAGGCCGATGCTGCAACAAGCTGCGTCGCGGATAGGACGCGAGGAATTGGGGTCGAGGGTTTTGATCGAAGGTGATGGCGCCAGATTGCCTTTTGCCAACGGAGTCTTCGATGCGGCGCTGGCCCCGTTTGTGGTATCGGCGGCCCCTG
>JBHHYG010000014.1:0-25634 GCA_046757445.1 Acidobacteriota bacterium | reverse complement strand
GTTCTCATTCCCATGCACTACAGGATCCCCGAGCTCGAGCCATCGGAGGGGAAGCCGGAGGGGCTGGGGCCGATCGACCCCTGGCTGTCCGGCAAGGACAATGTCGTGCGCCTCGGCCGCCACCGGGCGAAGTTCTCCCTCGCCAGCGTGGAGGGAGCCGAGCAGATCGTCGTCTTTTCCCACTCGTCGCGGATCCCGGATCCGCGACCGCCGCGTTAGTCAAGATATGTCCGGTGAGACCTGTTCTCTTGGAGCGCCCGTTCGCGCGGACGATATCAAGCGAAACCACAGGCCGCGCATATCGACGCTAGCCTGCACGAACTTGCTGATATCGTCCCTTGTCACGCGCCGTACACCGAACAGGCTCTTATCCGCAATGAGCCTGAGCTTCGAGCCGCGACACCCGCTCGTTCCTGCGCATCACGGATAAGACCCTGTTTGTTATGCGGATCCACGACTGGCCAACGGATGCGACCTGAAGAGCGAGTATGAGAGAATCAGGACGAATCGGGGCGCTCAAGAGCCGGGACCGCACGGATGCCCACATTCGAGGATGTACACGGCCGCTCGATACGGGTGACCGAGGAGCGCCTCGAGCACCTTGAGACCAGCCATCCCGAGATGCGCGAGCAACTTGAACGACTGAAGGAAACGCTACGAGACCCGGAGCGCGTAGTTCGGTCGCGAACAGATCCGGATGTGGAACTTTTCTACCGTCGCTTCGGCGAAACGCCTGTTACCGAGAAGTTTCTTTGTGCCGTGGTAAAGAGCGGAGACCTAGATGCATTCTTGGTTACCGCCTACTTTACGGACAGCGCGAAAAGAGGAGACATGTTGTGGGAAAGGACGTGAAGGTCTGGTTTGACAAGGAAGCAGATTATCTCGAGGTGCTCTTTGAGACGAAAGAGGGCTATTTCGAGGAAACCGACAACGATGCTGTGATGCGAAAGGTAGATCTTGACAGCAACGTGCTAGGGTTCTCGATTCTCAAGGTCAGTGCTCTCGAGGCCGAACCTCCGCTGTCCGTGAGCTTGGAGAAGAGGACCGCATGACATGCGGCAGGAGCTGGCTAGCGCGAAGCGCTCGCCAGCTCAGCCGCTGCGTTGATATGTGGCAGCCGCATGTCGGAGGACATAGCGAAGGACCTAGCGTGAACCCAAGAGACCTCGGAGGGTAGCGATGGGCGTCGAATACAAGGTGTACCGGCCCAGCTTTGGGATCGCTCGTGCGGGACTACGATCTAAGCTCGAGAGACTCCTGAACACTGAAGCCAGGGACGGATGGCGGTTGAGACAGATGCTTCCACCTACGTGGGGTGGCATCGGCCTGATCGTCGTCATGGAACGTCCTGTCCATTTGAGAAGTGAGTCGGTCGGCCCGGCCACACCGGGAACTGAGGCGGGGCGATGAGGATGCTTGTATGGATGCTTCTCTCAGCACTCATCGCGGCGGCGGTCCTGTGGGCTTGGATAGGTGCTGCCAGAGGACTTCCCGGCCTGCACACGCTGCTCGAGGTGACGATCATCTTCGCCTCAGCATTCTTGGTGCTCATCCCGTTTGTCTACATGCCGACGCTGGCTCTGATTCGCAGGGTGTCAGCATATAGGCGGCGCTCTTACTTCCTGCCGCTGGCGGGTGCCCTGTTGGCTCCCGCCCCGTTGCTGGTCGCGGCCTGGGTGTTTGTAGATGGCGAGCCGCTGAGGTTCAGCTGGGCGATGGTGGGCGAATCCGCGCCCTGGTTGATGGCTTACGCCGTCGCCGGAGGTATGCTGGGAGTAGGCATGCGGAGCGACTGGCGGCTCGCCCGGCCCGGAGGTAATGACCTAGCCTTGCCAGATAACCCGATCTAGTAGCTGACGGTCGCCTGAGGCGCTCGTAGCTGAAGCTCTGGGCCGTTATGCCGATCTACCGACCGCGACGGCGGAGGGCGGTTCGGGATCAGAACAGATTGTTCCGTATATCAGATGGGCGATAGGCAAGAGGTGAAGTTCTGCTCCGTCTTATTCGTAGTCGCTGCCCTGGGGTTCTTGCTGCCGCCAGAGGCGTTGGCGCAGTCTCGATCGACTGTCGAGATCGAGATTGGTCCGGGATTTGCCATTGGAGGCGGGTTGGAGGATCCTGCTCCTTCCTTGCCTACGGTTTGCCTTGGTGTTGCATTCTGGTTTGCAGAGCGATGGGGTATAGCCGTCAATGACGTCAGAAGCTACGGCGAGGACCTTTTGGAGCCTCCATTGAGATTCCTGACCGGATTTTTGCGGGGCAGGAGGATGTGCGTTATACGCGAACCGTGGCTCGTTATCGGGCGCCACTCGGAGATGCAGGCGACGTGGTCTTGGGCTTTAGGCTCGTCCTTGGCGCTTCCTTATTTCACCCCGTAGTTCTGTGAGTTGTTGTCTTCTAACGGACAAGCTCTATGGCTTCAGCCGAATTCGACCTCACCCGGAAAACCCTGCAGTGATATAGAGGTCCACTACCTTGCTGATGTCTATCTAGCCCGCATTTCTCACTGGGTGATGAAGCGAGCGGGCGCAAGGGCCGCGAGGGCAAGGCGCGGGCCGGTTCGAGGGCGCAGGCGTACTCGTGCAGTACGTCGAGCCCTCGAGCCAAGCGCAACGCAGTCATCGCCTGCCATTGCGCTCGCGCAGCCACGAGCTGTTGAGTAGAGATACAAGGCGTAGCGGAAAAGAGCAGGAGGCGAAATGTCAGGAGCCATGGCCTACCAGCTGAAGGTGACACTGTGGGGAACGAAGCCTCCGATCTGGAGGCGATTGGAGGTGAAAGCCGACACAAGGCTCTTCGGATTTCACCAAATCCTTCAGGTCGCCATGGGTTGGACCGACAGCCACATGCATCAGTTCGTGGCCCAGGGGAAGTGCTACGGTGCTCCGGATCCCGGGTTCTTGCCGGACGGTGAGAACGAGAAGAAGGTCCGACTGGATCAGGTGCTCAGGAAGTCCAAGGATCGAATAATTTACGAGTACGACTTCGGGGACAGTTGGAAACACGAGGTTGTTGTCGAGAGGGTCATACCAGCCGAACCGGGGCCTCATCGCTATCCCTCCGTCACGGCCGGCAAGCGGGCTTGTCCTCCCGAGGACTGCGGTGGAATCCCTGGCTTCTATCACTTCTTGGAAGCGATCCAGAATCCAGATCATCCCGCTCATGAGGACATGTTGGAGTGGTGGGGTGGACGATTCGAGCCGGAGGTCTTTGATGTCCAGGAGGCAAACTGTGCGTTCCACGGGGGATGGGGGCCTGCGAGGCCGCACGTCTAACAATGCGATGAAGCTGTCAGCCCAATCTGTCATGGCTCTTGCTGGCGCAAGACCCGCGCCAGCTTGGCCTGCAGCTTATCGCAACCGTTGGGCGGACCGGGTTAGGCTGACGGGAACGCCACAAGGACATGGATGAAGCACCCCGCTCGGCCCCTGGCCCTTCGCCGCAATGAGGCCGCTGTTTCCCTTGCCGTGGAGCAGATCGTTGTATTCTCCTGCCTGCCGCGGACCCTGGATCCACGACGCTGACTCTATGAGCAACCGCAGCCACAAGAGCCTGGCCACCCGCAGGGGATTCCTGGCGGGTTCCCTCAGGGGAGGTGCCGCGGCGCTCCTTGGTGGTCCCGCGGCCTTGCGCCGGGCCTTCGGGGAGATGTCGGGCTCGGAGCTGCTCGCCTCGGCGGCACCGGCAACCAAGACGCCGATCTCCGAACAGGACGCCTTCGCCAACGGTCGGCTGCTCGAAACCGTGCCGTTTGCCGGTGAGGGGAATCCGACCTTCGACACCGTCGGCGGCGAGGGTCTGGGCGGCCGCCTGGTCCGCAATCTTTCCACCCTCACGCCCGAGACCCTGATCACCACCAACGAGCGCTTCTTCATTCGCACGCGCTATCCGGACCAGCTCGATCTCGCCTGGCCCCAGGGAGCCGAGGGTCGAGTGACAGCGGCGGCCCTGCGGAGCTGGAGGATCTCGGTAGGCGGCCTGGTGCGGCAGCCGGGCGAGCTGAAGCTCGATGAGCTGATGCCCCTGGTGGAGCCGATGGGAGCAGATCTTCTCGAGTGCTCGGGCAACTCCCGATTCCGCAGCTTCGGCCTGATGAGCGCGGCGCACTGGAGCGGCATCCCCGTGGCCAAGCTGCTGGAGCCCCTGGGGATCCTGCCCCAGGCCAGCCAGGTGATGATCTCGGGCTTCGATCGTCATTCGCAGCCACAACGCGGATCCACCCCGGGGGCGAGCTGGATCTTCAGCTTCGAGCAGCTCGATTCAGCGGCGGCGTTTCTCGCCACCCACATGAACGGCGTGGTGCTCCCTACCTGGCTGGGCGGCGTGCGCTAGGCTGGGGGAAATTTAGCAGGCTAGTTGCCGCCCTCAGCCCGTTGGCTTCCCAGCCAGGCTTTACGGAAGGCCAGCTGCGTCTCTGAGGGGGTGCCGCCGGTCTCCTCCAGCGGCACGATCTCGGCGCGCGGATCCTCTGCCAGGGTCAGCGTCGTCTCCGCCTCTCCGCCTCGCCGAAGCAGGCGGACAGGCAGTGTGTCGCCCGGGCTGTGGCCGTCCAGTAGCCTTGCCAATTCGGCGGCTGAGGTCACCTTCTTGCCGTCGATGCTCGCCAAAACGTCCCCCTCGTCGATGCCTGCCAAATACGTCGGCGAGTCGAAGGGTGCCGGGCTGACAACGCGGGCCGTACCGGCACTGAAATTCAAGCGCACGCCGCCCAGCCAGGGGCGACCGGCAGCAGCCTTCCGTAGCACCAGTCCCGCCTGCTGCAGCAGAGACTTGTAATCGACGATCTCGTGGCCCTCGATGTAGCGGTTGAAGAAATCGGTGGCGAAGTCGGCATCGCCCGAGACGTCCGCCAGCACCTGCCGAGCGTCGGCGACGCTGTAGGGATTGGAGATAATGGCCGGCGAGGGGCCGCCGGGCTTGCCGAATCGCTGCCACATGGCGCGCATGAAATCGTCCAGCGTGATTTCGTCGTCGGATCGCTGGCGTAGTGTCAGGTCGAGGCCGAGGCCTATCGCTGCACCCCAGGTGTAATAAGAGATGAAAGTGTTGGTCCAATAGACAGGGTCCACCGAGCGGGCCGCGTCAACGAAGGGCGACAGCCGGCTCATGTCGACAGCCGACCGCAGGTGGCGCCCGGGAGAATTGGTGACGGTCGAGATCATGCCGTTCAAGCTGGCCAAGGTGCGGGGTAATTCGGCCAGGCCGGCGCGATGCATGATCAAGTTGCCGTAGTAGCTGGTGAAGCCCTCCGCCAGCCACAGTCCACTCGACATGTTGGCTCTCTCGAAATCGAAGGGCTCAATGCCGCGAGGCCGGATGCGCTCGACATTCCAGCAGTGGAAGAACTCGTGAGCGACGGTACCTAACAGCGCCCTGCGCCCCTGCGGGCTGTCCAGCGATCCAGAGGAAGTGAGGATGGTGCTGTTGCGATGCTCCATGCCATCGCCGCTGGCGTAGGGAAGGTAGTCGGCGATGAAGGTGTAGGTACCGGTGTCGTAGGCCGGATACTCGCCATAGACGGCCCGCTCCTCTTCGACGATCTTCTGAACTCCCTCGGTGAACTGGTCGATCTCCTTTTCCGACCCCTGATGATGTGTCGCCACGCGGAACCTCGGGCCATCGCCGTCAACCGTAAACTCACGAAGCGAGGTTTCACCGAACTCCGTCGGGCTGTCCATCAGATATTGCAGGTTGGGAGCCGTGAAGGTCAGTGGGTCGTCGGTGACGAATAGCTGCGTTGCCACCCGCCAGTCGGCCTCCTCTGGCGGCACCAGGCGTACCCTGACCGGTCGCCGATCCAGACCTCTCGCCCACATCAAGGTGGCGGGCATGTTCATGTGCGCATGGGTGGTATCGATGCCCAGGTACGTTCCGCCCGTGCGATCCCCGAACAGCTTGTAGGTTACCTTCACGGTGCCATCGTGGCCGGAGATATCCCATTGGTAGGGATTAGGCCGCGTCATCGACAACGCCTGTCCGCTTCCGTCGGTAGCGTGGACATCGAAGATGTTCTTGGCGAACTCATGGAGCGCGTAGCGACCAGGCGAGGACCTACTCATCCTCGCCTGCAACGGCTCGGTACCGACATCGGGGAAGGTCACCTCGACGATCATCCAGTGGTGCTCCGGCTGCGGAAATCGCAGCACGTAGCTGACCGGCTCGTTCGATGCGGTCGCTGCCGGCACACAAGCAAGAACTGTGGCTGAGATGACGATACAGGTGATGACTCCGGCGATCAGGTTTGGGGCTCGCTTCATCGTTCCTCCTAGAGCCAGCATTGCTTTTCGGGTTAGAGTTTCCATTCCTTGAGGTTTCGCTCCAGTCCGGCGACCTCGTCGGCGGGATCAGGGCCGTGGATCTGTCTTCCCAGCCACAGTAGCGTCAACAAGCAGACGTAGAAGAAGACGCCACCCCCGAAGATAATCGAGGGAGGGATGTGCCCGAGGGCCATGCGTTCCCAGACCTCGGCAAACGACGACGCAACTGTGGGGTGAATGAGCAGCTTGATGATCCAGCTGCTGAGCATGATGGCGAAGATGAAGCCGTAATTGCGCCTGAGTCGAAAGCCGACGGCCTGCCATACCGTGGTCTTGTACTTCGGCAGGTCCAGATCTTGCGCGACCCTCTCTCGCCAGGTTTCCATCGGCGACTCGAGCTGCCGGGTGATGATGGGGAGAAGAAAGTTCTCCTCGAGCATTCTCACGCGGGCACGGTAGACCTCGAAGTAGCGGTAGCGGCGCGCCTCGATGATCAGATAGGCGAAGATGATGAGGTTCGAGAGCAGCAGCAGGAAGTGGGGCCGCTCTGCAGATGAGAAGGCGAAGGAGAGCATGGCCGCGGTGGTGAGGACGGCCCAGTTGGTGGTGGCATCGAGGCGCTCTCGCCACACGGTCGAGCGGGCCACCTCGCCCCGGTAGAAGTGGACCATCACGCTCAAGTACTCCTGCCGGGTCAGCGGGTAGTCTTCGAACCTGGCCGCACCGGAAACTGTATCCGAGCCTTCGTCGGTCATGTGCATTCCTTGAGCACGTCGATGAGCTCGGATATCTCCCAATCCTTGTCGAGATGTAGCACGGTTCCGTTTTCTTCGAGGCCGGGGCGCTGATCTCCGGCGCCGTAGTCGACGATCTTGACTGCCGGTCTGTTGTTCCGGAACTCCGAAACCAGGTGCTCGAGATCGGAATCCTGACTGCTCCCATCCAGGATGACAACGCCGATGCTCGGGTCGGCCTCGAAGAGCTTGCTGGCCAGCTCCGGGGTCTCGGCTTTGTAGCAGACAACGCCGGCTTGTTCCAATAGCTGGGCGCACAAAGATCGCGTCTTTTTCACGTCATCGATGATGAGAACATGATCGTCGAACGGCCAGGCAACCTTGGCGGTACTGGTGGTGTCGAGAAGCATCTGGACTAAGGAGTTCTCCTGCAAGGACTCCTCGCTTTCTGGCAGCAAGACCAGAATCCCGCCATCGGGCCAGGTCCTCGATCTCGCCCACCAGCGAACCTGCTTCCGGCTGATAGGCGAGACGTTGATCCATCGCTCGTTGGACTCGACGAGGTAGGTGATCGCATCCTGCCCGAAGAGATTCTCGAGGCTGTTCGCCCGTCGACCGGCGCTTGCTTTGGCGAACAGATCTCTGGCTTTGTCGTTGGCATTGACGATGGCGCCGGTGCTATCGACCTCCAGCGCCGCGAAGAGAGGGGCGGGAGGCCTCTTCCTCTTGACGCCGCTCGCTTTCTCGATCTTCTCCAACAGTTCGCCGAGCTCGAAGGGTTTTTCAATGAGCCCGAAAACGCCTGCGTTTCTTGCTTCTTCCTTCAGGTCGGCTGAGGCGAAGCCGGTAATCAAAATGGTTTGCATTTTGGGATCTACGGCCCGGAGAACTCGGGAGACCTGTAGCCCGTGGAGCTGTTGCTTGAGCATCCAATCGACGACCAGGATACTAGGACGTAAGCGCACCCCATAATCGATGGCAACCCGGCCATTGTCGACCGTGCTCACCTCGTGACCTTGGCCGGCAAGGCTGGCTCGTAGGTACTCCCGGTAGCTCTCCTCGTCGTCCGCGATCAGGATCCTCATCAAAGCCTCTGTGACTCGGGCCGGGCCAGTGGCAACTCAATAGTAAACGTCGTTCCAGCGGCACAGGAGCTGGAAACCTCTATTGCACCGCCATGGTCGGTAACGATGGCGTGCGCCAGGCTGAGCCCAATACCACGGCACGGCGAGTAGTGGGGGTCGAACAGATCCGTCATTTGCTCCTCTGGTATCCCCTCTCCGTTGTCTTTCACCGTAAGTCGAGCTCGTTCCCCGCTGGTTGAGGCCTGTATGGTCAGGCGAGCATGCTCATGCGCGGAGTCGATCGCGTAGCGGATGATACAGGCGATGGCAAGTCCCATCTCGGTGTTGCAGGCGAGCACCTCGGGGGCGGGCGTGGGCGGCTCAAGATAGCTTATCGTAGCGCGGTCCGCTGCGTCCCTCCGCGTCAACTTGATGGCCAGGCGGGCGATGTCGCCCAAACTGCACGGAGACTTCTCCGGGGGTAGCTGATTGGCGAACCGCGAGATGCTACGTGCCAGAGTACAGCAGCGCTGGGCCTCAGTCGCGATATCTCTTATAGCCTTCTCGAAGATCTGCTGAGCGTCGGGCTCGCTCTTCGAAGCGAGAGCGTACCGAGCGGCCATGAGAATAGTGCCGAGAGGATTGTTGATCTCATGGGCGAGACCCGCTGCAGCGGCCCCAATGAAGATGAGGCGCTCGCTGCGGTGCACGATATCCTCGACCTGCTTGCAAGCACGTGTCTCGTTCCCCTCCGATGGTGGTTTCCGGCCGGGCTGCTCGTCGGAAGTCGTCATGGATGGGCTTGCTCAGGACCCGCCGGCCCGAGCTCGCTTGCGGCAGCCTGCCGGGCTCGGCTGGTAGTCGGTGTGGCCACGACGAAATGATCGTCGGGCTTGCTTCCTCTACGGCACACCATTAGTGTTCCTGGCCATAAGTACGGTGACGTTCGCGGTCGTCCCCCCTTACTGGATCTGCTCGTTGGATCTGCACTGAGAAGGGTGCCAGCTCAGAGATCTTGATGAAAGATGTAACCCATGTCTTGAGGTCGCTGGCGAAGAGCCCCGGTTTCACGGTGGCAGTGGTACTCACCCTGGCCCTGGGGATCGGAGCCAATACGGCGATCTTCAGCGTCGTCAACGCCGTCCTGCTTCGGCCTCTTCCCTACCCGGACCCCGACCGACTGATGGTCCTGTGGGAGAACAATGCTCGCCAGGGCCTGGATCAGGAGCAGGTGTCGGCTGCCACCTACCTCGATTGGAGAGAGAGGTCCGACTTCTTCGAGGGCATGGCCGCCTACCGGTACTGGGGGTACACGCTGACCGGGGGCGAGGAGCCCGAGCGGATCACGAGCCTCAGGGTTTCGCCGGCGCTGTTTCCGGTTCTCGGCTCGAGGGCGGAGCTGGGCCGTCTATTCTCGCCAGAGGAGGAGTCGCCCGGCAACGAGCACGTGGTCGTCCTCAGTCACGGGTTCTGGGCGCGGCGCTTCGGCTCCGACCCCGCCATCGTCGATCGGACCATCCAGCTCGACGGTGAGCCTCACACGGTAGTGGGCGTCATGCCGGCCGGCTTCGAGTTTCCACCCGACGACGCCGAAGTCGAGATCTGGTCGCCGCTCACCATGAGCCTGGAGAACCTGCCTAGCCGGCCCCATCGGATGTACAACGTCATCGGCAAGCTTCGGTCTGGTGCCAGCCTGCAGCAGGCTAGCTCCGAGATGGAACGCATAGCCGCTGGCATCGCTGAGGAGAATCCCCAGTCCAATCGCGGCTGGGGCGTGAGCATCGTTCCGGCTCGTGAGCAAATGGTGGCAGGGTTCCGCACTACGCTCCTCCTCCTGCAGGGTGCCGTCGGCTTGGTCTTGCTGATCGCCTGCGCCAACATCGCCAACCTCCTGCTCGCTCGCGCCTCGGCGCGGCAGAAGCAGGTGGCTATCCGCGCCACCTTGGGCGCGGGGCGGATGCGCCTGCTGCGAGAGTCGCTGACCGAGAGCCTGGTGCTGGCGACGATCGGCGGAGCCACCGGGTTGCTGCTGGCGTTCTGGGGCATCGACCTCTTCCTGGGCTTCGTCCCCGACACCATGCCACGCCTGAGGGAGGTCAGGGTCGACCTCTGGGTTCTCGCCTTCACCGCCGCCTTTTCGCTCGCCTCAGGGCTGGTCTTCGGGCTCATTCCGGCGCTCAAGGTGATGCGCACCAGCCTAGGTGAGGTGCTCAAGGAGGGAGGCCGAGACGGCGGCGCGGGTGCGGGCCGCAGCTCGCGGCGGCTGTTGAGCCTGATGGTGACCGCCGAGGTGGCACTTGCGTTGGTGTTGCTGGTCGGCGCGGGGTTGATGATCCGTAGCTTTTCGCGATTGCTTCAGGTAGATCCCGGCTTCCGATCCGATCATCTGGTCGCCGTAGCGATCTCACTGCCGCAGACGAAGTACCCCGAGAGCCACCAGCAGAAGGCCTTCTTCCACCAGCTCGTCGATCGGGTGAGAGCGCTCCCCGGGGTGGAGGCCGCGGGAGCGGTAACGGCGTTGCCGATGAGCGGGGTGGGCGTGGACTTCGACATGCCCTTCGAGATCGAGGGCCGCGTCCTGACTCAGGATCAGCGCCCGCGGGCCGACTACAGGGCATTGATCCCCGGCTATTTCCGCACCATGGGCATCCCTCTGCTCAAGGGGCGCCTGCTCGATGATTTCGACCGCCAGGACAGCCATCGAGTCATGCTGGTCAACCAGGCGTTCGTACGCCGCTTTTTCCCCGATGAAGACCCGGTGGGGAAGTTCCTGGCCGTTCCGATGGCAGGCCGGCAGGAGATCGTCGGGGTGGTGGGCGACGTTCACCACCATGGCCTCGACAGCGAAGTGCGGCCGGAGATGTTCGTGCCGTTTCAGCAATTCACCTTCCGCGACATGAACATCGTCGTGCTCAGCCGTGAGGATCCGCCGCGGGTGGTCGCGGATCTCGAGGAGCAAGTCTGGGGAATCGATCCAAGCCAGCCCATATCCGACGTGCGCACCGTCGAAGAGCTGGTCTCGCAATCGGTGGCGCCACAGCGCTTCAACACCATGTTGCTGGTGGTGCTGGCCCTCTGTGCCCTCAGCCTTGCGGCGGTCGGCATCTTCGGTGTGATCAGCTATTCGGTCGCCCAGCGCACCGGCGAGATCGGCATTCGCATGGCCCTCGGTGCCAGCTCGGCCGACACCGTCAAGCTGATGGTTGGGCAGGCGTCGGGCTTCATCCTTCTGGGCGTGGGCTTGGGGCTCCTCGGCTCCTTGGGCATCACGCGACTGATGGCCAGCTTGCTCTTTGGTATCAGTCCCACCGACCCCGGCACCTTCCTGACGGTGGCGCTGCTGCTGACGGGTGTAGGGCTGGCTGCCAGCTATGTCCCCGCACGCCGGGCCACACGCGTTGATCCGCTGGTGACCTTACGGCAAGAGTGAAGCCGGGGAAGCTACGGTTCGCCCAGTACCTCCTGCCGGGAATCGTTTTCCAGTCGGTGCTGATCGGCGGCGCCTACGCCACCGGCCGCGAGATCGTCCAGTACGGTGCCCGCTTCGGACCTCTCGGAGCCTGGAGTATTTTGGCCATCTTCGCTGGTTTCTCGGTGATGGCCATGCTGGCCTTCGAGTTCGCCAGGATCAGCCGCGTTTATGACTACCGCAGCTTCATCCGATCTCTGATTGGTCCTCTGTGGCCGTTGTTCGATTTCCTTTTCGTGGTCATGGCGATCATCATCATTGCCGTGGTCGGCGCCGCATCGGGCAGTGTGGTGGAGGAGATTCTGGGACTTCCCTTCTGGGTGGGCGTCGGCCTGGTCATCGTTTTGGTCGGCGCGCTCAACGCCAGCGGCCGTCGCGCCATCGAGCAGTTCAAGACCTACGGCTCGGTGCTGCTGTACGCCGGCTACATTCTTTTCGCCGGCCTGATCTTGGCCAAGAAGTGGGGCAACGTGGTGGGCGCCTTCGAGATGGGCAGCAGGGCCTTCGGGGTCTCCGCCACCAGCGATGGGGCTTCTGCCCTCGGCGGCGGGTTGACGGTGGGCGCCGCGGTGACCACCGGTATCCTCTACGTCGGCTACAACCTGGCAACCTTGCCGGCGACCTCCTTCACCCTCGATCGGCAGACGCGGCGGCGCCAAGCGCTGCTGGCAGGCATGCTGGCCGGGCTGATGTCCACCATCCCTTTCGTTCTCACCTTCTTGGCGATCATGGCTTTCTACCCGGATGAGAAGGTGCTGGGCGCAGCCGTGCCCTGGCTGGCCATGCTCCGGCGCGAGACAGGAGAGCCGGTGATCTGGATCTATGCGCTGGTCATCCTCTGGACCCTCATCGAGACCAGCACGGGAATGATTCACGCTATCGTCGACCGTATTGCCGTCAACTTGAAGGAGCTTGACAGGCGGCCACTGGAGCGAGGACAGGTGGCGGCGCTGACGGTCTCGGTGCTGCTGGTGGCGGCGCTGCTTTCTCGTATCGGGCTGATCGATCTGGTGGCCCGCGGCTATACGATGATGGCCTACGGCTTTTTGCTGCTCTTTGCCCTGCCGCTGGCGACCGTCGGCCTGGTTCGCATCCTTCGCTACCGGGAAGTGTGGAGCGAAGTCGGTAGCTGTTGCTAGAGGAGCATTCGCCAGCACTTCTCCCCGGGGCGATACGAAGGGGTTAAGCTTCATTGAGAAGCTTTCCCATATGGTAATCTGGGCGGCGATGCCCAAGAAAGACAGCCAAGACGACCTTCCCTGCGGCTCCGAGCTCATTTTGCTGGTGGAGGACGAGGATGGTGTGCGCTCGCTGGCGGAGAAAATCCTCCGGCGTTTCGGCTATCAGGTGTTGTCGGCGGGTAACCGCAAGCAGGCGGAGGAGCTCTTCGCGCACAACGCCGAGCAGATCGACCTTCTCTTTACCGATGTCGTCATGCCCGACTGCTCCGGCATCGAGCTCTACGACAGCCTGGTGGCCAAGCGATCGTCGCTCAAGGTGTTGTATATGTCCGGATATCCCGACATCGGTGTCAAGCGCGGCCGCACGCGCTCGCCGGGGGCGCCCTTCCTTTACAAGCCCTTCACCCCCGATGCGCTAGCACGACAAATCCGCGAGGTCCTGGATTCCTAGCTCAACGGGCTACTCGTAGCGAGATGGGGGGCATGTAGAGGCCCTGGTATTGCCGCCTCCACACCGTTCCCTCGGCCCGCCGGGTGGCTCGATCGGTGAAGCGGTAGAGGTACAAAGAGGCCCTGACATAAAGGGGCGGTCGATCCGGAAAGGGGTTGTTTGCCAGCAACCTGAGCACCTCGTGTCTTCCCTCCAACAGCCGGATGCCCAGGTTGATGAACCACGGGTTCATCCGGTAGTTGCCCAGCGCTGCGAACCACATCTGCCAGTCGAGCCGCGGCTGGTACGGTGCCACCCATGCGAGAGCCCTCCTGGGATCCTGTGGCTTGTATTTGAATCGGTAGGCCGACCAGGTTTCTCCGTCATTGCTACCTTCGATGATGATCTCCTGCCGGGTCGTGGTCATCACCGCGAAGAGCCCGTAGCTGTTGACGATATGCAGCGGTGAGAAGAGCCCATAGAGGTTCGGCAGCGGGTACGGCAGGTTGCCAGGGCCCACCAACAAGCCCAGCAATTGGATGAGGCTGAGCGCGAGCAGAAGCACGGTCACCGCCTTCCGGGCCGGGCTCGCGTTCGTCGTCCAGGCCGCGGCTCCCCTCTCCCGAATCGCCCGCCATGCTCGTGCTGGCAGAAACCTGCTCCAGAAAAGATCGTCGAACAACAACAGGCAGAGAGCGATGGTGAGCAGGTTGAAATAGGTGTAGTTGCCGGTGGCGGCGATGAGCAGCTGCGAGAAAATCGTCAGCCCACCGGCGGCGAAGCGCAGGCGCCGCGGCCCGAAGAACAGCAGTGGCGCGATGAGCTCGATGGCGAAGATCCCGGCGGCCGACAGCTGATGGAACCAGGCCGGCAACTGGTGTGCGTACCAGGCGATCGGGGTAGGTAAGGGCTGTGTCTCGTAGTGGTAGGTGAGGGCGGTCAGGTTGCGCCACGTAGGGTCGCCCGACAGCAACTTCACGGCGCCGGAGCTGATCATCAGCCGGAACAGCAGCAAGCGAGACAGCCAGACGAAGATCGGCGCCGGCGGAGTTTCTTCAGACAAATGCGGCCGAAGTTGTCGGGGAGCGAGAAAAATCGTCAGGAAGCCCACCTCCAGCAGCAAGATGTCCCACTGGAAGGCAAGAAAATCCTGCCCTACCGTCAACAGCGACAGGTACAAGACCCACAGCAGCACCAGCGCCGGCACGGTGAAGGCCCCGATTACTACCAGTAGCGAGAGGGCGGCTCCCGCCGATGACAGCAACTGCAAAAAGCCGTCGTCGGCGCGGATCCAGGCGAGTGTGGGGAAATACCAGAAATGACCCGACCCGGCGCCGAATTGCCGCTCGATGCGGACCAGGTAATCCGCCGCCGGCAGGATGCCGTGATCACCGATGAGGCCGGGGAGCTGGCCCCGCAGGGATGCGAAGGCGATCAGGTAGATGAGTCCCAAGCATCGTAGAAAGATCCACCGCGAGAGGATGGCCGAAGAGGGGCGGATTCGTTTTCCCCACAACCAGCAAGTGAGCCGGTAGGAAAGCTGGCGATGGCCGGCCGCCAGCCGATAGGCCCATTCGGACAGTGGTCGGAAGCCGGGCAAGCGCTCGTAGGCCCCGAGCAGCCACCGCCTGCCCGGCACCATCTGCAGCACCCGGAAGACCGCCTCGGCGCCGCCAACAACCTTGCCGTCAGGCAGCACCAGCTGTACCGAGCTTTCGAACGCCTGCTGCGGGATCTGGGGGAATCGGGAGGCTACTTCCTGAGAGGGAGCGAGGCCGACAACGTCGCCGGCCAAGGACTTCCAGTAGTCGACCCAGATGCGGCAGAAACGGCAATCACCGTCATAGATCAGAATCGGTTTCGGCACCCGATCGTCATTCATGGCTACCAGTGGCGGTGGAGCTCAAGTGACTTTCCCTGGGGCCTGGCAAGTACGGAACCCTGTGAACCAGATAACTGGCCGTGATGGGAACGGCTAGCCGGGGTTTCTCACTGGCCTCCGGTGCAGAAGAAGACAGGTGAGAACTCCGGGCTAGTCTTTGGTCAACACTTTGAGGGTCAGGTGCGACGGGAACTCCGCCGAGCGATAGATCCTCTGTGTTGCCTTGTGAAAATCAGCGGGCACGGCGTGGTAGATGTCGACGAACTTCTGCGGGTTGCGGTCGATCACCGGGAACCAGCTGCTCTGCACCTGCACCATGATCCGGTGACCTTTCTCGAATGTGTGATAGCGGTCCCTCAAGTCAAACTCGATCTTGGTAACCCGGTTGGGGACCATGGCTTCAGGCTCGCTGTAGCTGTTACGGAACTTGCCGCGCATGACCTCCCCCGCCAGCAGCATCTCGAAGTCTCCCATGGGTACCTCGCAGCCGGGATTGTCGGCGGCGTCGCCCGGGTAGACATCGATGAGCTTGACGATCCAGTCGGAGTCGGTGCCGGATGTGGAGGCGTAGAGGCTGGCGATGATCGGCCCGGCGATGGTGACGCTCTCTTCGAGCACATCCGTCTGGTAGACGAGCACATCGGGGCGTGTGGACGCGAAGCGCTGGTCCTCGATCATCCATAGATGCCCTTGGGTGGTGCGGATCTGAGCCGAGAAGGGCACCGGCTTCGCCGGGTCGCTGAGATAGGTGTCGAAGGCCCCGGTGGAGCCTTGTGGGGGCGGAGAAAACGACAATTCACCGCCGCTGCGGAAGTAGAGCTGCTGGCTCGTCGCCTGCCGCGGCGGCCAATGGTCGTAGGTCTTCCAGATGTTCGAGCCGGTTTCGAAGACCACCGCCTCGGGTGCCTTCCACGCTCCCTTGTCCTTGAGATAGTGGCTGAAGAAGGGAAACTGGATCTCTCTCTGGAAGAAGCGGGAGGTCTCGGAGCCAAAGCGGATGCAGCCGAGGGAGTCGCCTGTCATGCTGCGCCAGCCGCCATGCCGCCAGGGACCGACCACCAGGGTACTGTGATTGTCCGGGTTCTCTTCTTCGATGGTGTAGTAGATCGACATCGGACCATAAAAGTCTTCGGCATCGAACCAGCCGGCAACGTTCAAGATCGCATGGTTGATGTTTTGCAGCTGTAGGAGCGCGTTCTGGTTGCGCCAGTAATCATCGTAGGTGCCGTGCTCCATGAAGTCGTTCCAGGCTGGCACCTGGTCGTGAAAGTAGAGGTCGTTGATCCTCGAAACGGTGCCAAGCTCCGCGAAGAACTTGTAGCCCCAGGGAGTTCCGTAGTCGAAGCGCCGGCCGCGGCTCTCGGTCGGCCCCGTTCGGGTGCGTGCGTTGCCCGACAACCAGGCGAAGGCATACATGAGCCGGAAGGCGCCGTTGTGATGCCAGTCGTCGCCGATGAACATGTCCGACGGCGAGGCCTGAGGGGACGACGCCTTCAGCGCCGGATGCGCGTTGACCATTCCCATTACCGTCTGCCAGCCGGGGTAGGAGATGCCCCATTGGCCGACGCGGCCGTTGTGGTTGGGGATGTGGCCGAGCAGCCACTCGATGGTGTCGTAGTTGTCGGTGCTCTCATCGACGCCCGCGGTACCGGCGCCCTTCCGGAGCGGCTTGATGACCTGGAATTCGCCCTCGGAACGAAACTTCCCCCTGACGTCCTGGTAGACGAAGATGTAACCGTCGCGGTCGAATTCCACCGAGGGTCCGAGCAGGGTGCGGTAATTGTCGGCACCGTAAGGGGCTATGGAGTAAGGTGTGCGGAGCAAAAGGATAGGGTATTTGCGCGAGCTGTCGCTGGGGCTGTAAACGATGGTGAAGAGATTGACACCGTCGCGCATCGGCACCATGTATTCAGATTTCACATAGTGAGCACGCACATCGAATGGTTCATCCTGTGCCAGGGAAGGCGTCGATCCTGCCAGCGCCAGGCTGCAGGCCGCGAGCAGGAGAGCCGGCCTGATTCCTCTCGAATGGATCATCGCTGCGGCCTTCCGTAAGGGTCACATGCCGGGTGCATGGGCCACGGGCTGGGGGGGCCGAGCCCTGTGCCGACTGGCAAGCCCAATGAATAATGGTTGCGCTCACCCTACCATCGGGAGCCCCCCCCGTGAAAATCCGATTGGTCCTACGTGCGAGAAGTCTACACGGTCACCATGGCCCCCAAAGACGGTGGCGAACCGGTCGCTGATAACGGCAAGTACATTCTCATCGTGGCGCGGCAGGCCGACCGTTGCTGGAAGATCAGCAGGACCACCTACAGCAGCGACAACCCACCTCAGGGCAGCTAGCCCGAACATCTCAACGGCTCGCGGCTGCGCGAGGCAATGGTGCGCGATGACTGCGTTGCGCTTGGCTCGAGGCCTTGACGTAGTGCACGGGCACGCCTGCGCCGACGGCGTTGCACTTGCTCGGTCCACTCGACGAGTTGTCCAATATGCCTGCGCAGCCCTCCCGGCGCGCGCCTTCTCGGCGCGGGCCTGACCACACCCTCGCGACGTAGCCGGATGAGAAATGCGGGTTAGCCGTGTAGGCTCCCGCATCCTGATAAAGTATTCGCGGCGGAGGTCAGTCGCGGAGCCGGGCATGCCAGCAGACGTAGAAAAGGCCTACACCTGTCCCATGCACCCGGAGGTGCAGCAGTCGGCGCCGGGATCGTGCCCGAGCTGCGGCATGAGCCTCGAGGCGGAGTTGATCATGGCCCGGGGGACGGCGCCAGACTACGTATGCCCGATGTGTGCGGGGGTACGGCAGCCTGAGCCGGGGACCTGTCCCCACTGCGGTGTGGCGCTCGAGCCGGCGACGGTGTCGCCTACCGGAACGACGACCCGGTACACCTGTCCCATGCACCCGGATGTGGTCAGCGACGAGCCCGGCTCTTGCCCGATCTGCGGTATGGCACTCGAGCCCATGGTGGTGACGGAGGTGGAAGAATCCAACCCCGAGCTCGACGACATGGCGCGGCGCTTCCGCATCAGTCTCCTCTTCACCCTCCCCGTCTTCCTCTTGACCATGTCGGAGATGCTCCCGGGTCAGCCTCTGCGGCGGCTCCTGGGAGAGCGGTGGTTGGGCTGGATCCAGCTGCTGCTGGCCACGCCGGTGGTGCTGTGGGGAGGGCGGCCTTTCTTCCAGCGGTCTTGGGCCTCGCTCGTCAATCGTAGCCCCAACATGTTCACGCTCATCGGCCTCGGCACCGGCGTCGCCTACATCTACAGTGTCGTTGCCTCGCTCGCTCCGGGAATTTTCCCGGCCTCGTTCCGCACACCCGAGGGTACGGTGGCTGTCTATTTCGAGGCGGCGGCGGTGATCATCACCCTGGTGCTTCTCGGGCAGATCCTGGAGCTTCGGGCCCGCAGCAGAACCAGCAGCGCTCTCAAGCAGCTTCTCGGTCTCGCTCCCAACACCGCACGACGGCTGAGAGACGACGGCAGCGAGGAGGATGTTCCCCTGGACGACGTTCATCCCGGTGACCGCCTACGTGTGCGCCCGGGCGAGAAGGTGCCGGTGGACGGCGTCGTGCTGGAAGGCAACAGCTCGGTCGATGAGTCGATGGTGACCGGCGAGTCGATTCCAGTGCAAAAAGCGGCCGGCCAGTCGCTCACCGCCGGCACTGTGAACGGTACCGGTGGGCTGATCATGCGGGCGGAGCGCGTCGGCAGCGAGACACTCCTGGCCCAGATCGTGCGCCTGGTGAGCGAGGCCCAGCGTAGCCGGGCGCCGATCCAGCGGCTGGCCGACGTCGTGGCGGCCTATTTCGTGCCCGCCGTCGTGCTTGCTGCCGTGCTCGCCTTCGTCGCCTGGGCCCTGTGGGGCCCGCAGCCCCGTATGGCCTATGCCTTGCTCAACTCGGTCGCCGTGCTGATCATCGCCTGCCCCTGCGCGCTGGGACTGGCGACGCCGATGTCGATCATGGTGGGAACCGGCCGCGGGGCGACGGCGGGCGTGTTGATCAGGAACGCCGAGGTGCTGGAGGTTCTGGAAAAGGTCGACACGCTCATCATCGACAAAACCGGCACTCTCACCGAGGGCAAGCCGCGCCTGGTCTCCGTCGTTGGGTTGGCCGAAGAGGGAGAGCGGGAAGAGGACTTGGCGCGGCGGCTGCAGCCCGGCAACAGAGCCGGGATCGACGGCGAACAGACGCCCATCGCCGCAGATGATGCAGGGTTCTTGTCACTGGCCACTGCGCTCGAGGTGGCTAGCGAACATCCCTTGGCTGGCGCCGTCGTCGAAGGTGTGAAGGAAAGGGGCCTCGGCATACCGCAGGCGCAGGAGTTCCGGTCGATCACCGGCAAGGGAGTGATCGGCACGGTCGAGGGTCGTTCGGTGGTCGTCGGCAACGCCAAGCTGTTCGAGGAACAAGGCATCGATCTGCAGGACCTCGATGGACCCGCCGAGAAGCTTCGCGGCGAAGGCCAGACGGTAGTTTATGTCGGCGTTGACGGGCGGGCCGCCGGCCTGCTCGGCGTTGCCGACCCGATCAAGGGCTCGACGGCGGAGGCACTGTCGATGCTCCGGAAGGAAGGGTTCCGTATCGTCATGGTAACCGGTGACAGCCGCACCACCGCCGAGGCGGTGGCCCGCTCACTGGGGATTGACGAGGTGGAGGCCGAGGTTCTGCCCGCAACCAAGGGCCGTGTGGTGGAGCGGTTGCAGCAACAGGGGCACGTGGTGGCGATGGCCGGCGACGGCGTCAACGACGCCCCTGCCCTGGCCCTGGCGCAGGTTGGCATCGCCATGGGTACCGGCACCGATGTCGCCATGGAGAGCGCCGGGGTAACGCTGGTCAAGGGTGACCTGCGCGGCATAGTTCGAGCCTACAGACTCAGCCGTGGGACGATGAGGAACATCCGTCAGAATCTCTTTTTCGCTTTTGTCTACAACGTGCTCGGAGTGCCGCTTGCCGCGGGCGTGCTCTATCCGTTTGCCGGCTTGCTACTGAGCTCGATGATCGCCGCCGCCGCCATGACCTTCAGCTCTGTCTCGGTCATCAGCAACGCCCTCAGGCTGCGATATCTGGCGCTCTAGCCCGTGGGGGAAGCGAGGGGAATATGTCGGTTCTCGATGCGCTTTTCGGCAAGGATGTCAGACACTCTCCCGGGCTGAGCGAGGCTGGGGCCGGCTCGACGGAGACGGAGACCGTCCGCAAGATTACCGAAGCCCTCGACCAGCTCGAGCCGGAGCGTGCCAGGTATATCGCTTGCTACGCCTACCTCCTCGGCCGCGTCGCCCATGCCGACCTCGAGATCAGCGACGAGGAGACCCGCGCCATGGAGCGCATCGTCGTCGAACGCGGCCAGCTGCCCGAGGAACAAGCGATCATCGTCGTGCAGATGGCCAAGACGCAGAATCGCTTGTTCGGCGGCACCGAGGACTTTCTGGTGACCCGCGAGTTCAACGAGGTGGCTACCAGAGAGCAGAAGCTAGCGCTTCTCGACTGCCTTTTCGCTGTTTCCGCCTCGGACCAGGGAATCTCCACGGTCGAAGCAAACGAGATCAGCAAGATCGCCAAGGCGATCCACCTCTCGCACGAGGATCTCGTCCAGATGCGTACCGCCTACCAAGAGTACCTCAACGTCCTGAAGAAGCCTCCCGGTTCCGCTGCGCCGACAGAGTGAAACGGCGGGCGGCAGTTTTATGTTCTACCGAACCCTCGCTGATCTCGTGGTTCTCCTGCACCTTGCCTTCATCGCCTTCGTGCTTGTCGGCGGGTTTCTGGCGCTCAGGTGGCGTCGGCTGGCGTGGCTGCACCTGCCGGCGGCGTGCTGGGGTGGTCTCGTCGAGCTCACCGGCTGGTTCTGTCCGCTGACTCCGCTCGAGAATCGGCTTCGCCGGGCTAGCGGTACGATGGGCTACTCAGACGGCTTCATCGAGCATTATGTGCTTCCCCTTATTTACCCGGCCGATCTGACGCGCGAGCAGCAGGTTCTGCTGGGTCTGTTGCTACTGGCCGTCAACCTCGCCGCCTATACTCTCGTCTGGCGCCAGCATTCCAGAGGAACCAGGGCGGCAGGGGAGAGCACGTGCTCCGAAAGAGGTCAATCGAGGTAAGGGAATCTGATCCTCATGTTCGAATGACTGACATTGGCTGCCGGCGTTCACCTGACTCGGTTTCCATTGAATGGTCTAACTGATTACATTGTCGGGGGTGTGACGGAGGGTCGAAGTCGGTGAATCGGAAGCGGACGTGGTTGTGGTGGAGCAGCGGCAAGGATAGTGCCTGGGCGCTTCACGTCCTGCGGAAGCGGCCAGACGTCGAGGTCCGCGCTCTGGTCACCACGGTCACCGCCGAGTTCGATCGTGTGGCGATGCATGCAGTTCGCACCGAGCTGCTACGGCGCCAGGCAAGTTCCGTGGGGATCGAGCTCCGCATCATCAGCATTCCCCATCCGTGTAGCAACTCGCAATACGAGGCTGCTGTGGCCGAGCTACTGAAAGACGCAACCGAAGAGAGCGTTGCTTGCATGGCCTTCGGCGACCTGTTCCTCGAGGACGTGCGCGAGTATCGTGAGAAGCTGTTGTCGGGGACTGGCATCGAGCCGCTGTTCCCTCTCTGGGGTGAAGATACTTCGCCGCTGTCGCACTCGATGGTATCGAGCGGGCTGCGCGCCTTCGTTACCTGTGTGGACCCGCGCCGTCTGTCGCGAGACTTGGTCGGCCGCGAGTTCGACCTGTCGTTTCTCGCCGATCTTCCTGACGGAGCCGATCCATGCGGTGAGCATGGCGAGTTCCACACCTTCGCCTTCGCCGGCCCGGTATTCTCCTGGCCGGTCGAAGCTTCGGTGGGGGAAGTGGTCGAGCGAGACGGCTTCGTGTTTGCCGACTTGCAACCGGCATCGGTGCCGCCACATCCCCGCTAGAACTCACCCATGGTGCGCAGGATCGGATAGAACTTGTTGCCTCCCAGGCTAGGATCGAGGATGTTCCAGTCGACCAGGCCGTCGTCGGAGCGGGGCTCGAGCAAATAGAAAACCAGCCTGCCGAGAGGCTGATCGACACCGATCACCTTGGTGCCGGCAGGCACCGTCTTCTCCGCCGCTTCCCAGCTTCCCTCCAGGGTGCGCTCGTTGTGACCCTGGAAAGGTCTATCTGCTGTTCTCGACGAGGAGATCACGAACTGCTCCACCATCATCGAGGTGTTTTCCTCGAGACTCTCCAGCGCCACCCCGTGTGCCTCCAGCTTGTCGATGACCGCCCGCAAATCCCCGGGAACGAGATAGGCTGCCGGCGCCCGCTCCGAGGCGGAAGCCTCGAAGGTGCCGTACTCGTACATCATCTGGGGATGAGTGACGTCGAGGCGGTTGAGGATGGGCCGGCCGCTGTAGGGGTTCACCAGCCGTTCCACCTCACCCATCAGGATCTCTACCTGCTGGTCCGAGCGGTGGGGCACCGCCCGCACTGCCATGGTCTCACCGACTACCGAATGCGCATCGGCCTCCTCAACGATCTGACGAATCTTGTCGGAGTGGTCGCTAGCGTAGTTGACGATTTCCTCGACGAAATAGAGCGAGGCCAGGATGCGCTCCTCGAAGCTGGCATAGGCGTAGGCCTCACTGAGGATAGCGAAGCGATTCCGAAGGCCGACGTAATTGTTGTTGAAGCGCGGGCGGTGGTCGAAGGTGTACCAGCCGGGTTCTCTTGCTTCGGATCGATTCCCGAAAGCTGCACCGGGACCACCTATGCCGCCCCGCCTGGCAGCCCTGGCACCACCTCTCCCGCCGCCGCCCCGGCCCCCTCCTGTGGCTAGGGCGCCGCCACCCCGTCCGCCGCCAAAGCCGCTCGAAGTAGGGCCGACGGCGTTGCCGTAGAAGTAGTAATCCCAGCCATGCTTCTCCTTGATTGCCCGGGTTACCGCTGGCAGCCACTGCTGCCTCAAGTAGTTGTCGATGCCAGAGTAGGTGTTGGGGTTCAGCGGTGGCGAGTAGGTCACATGGTAGGCGTGGCGGCTGCCGTCGGTGGTATGCAGGTCGACGACCAGGTGGGGGTCGTAGCGACGCATCATCTGCACCAGGGAGCGGGCCTCTGGGGAGTCGAGCTTCATGTGATCGCGGTTGAGGTCGTAGCCTTGAGCGTTGGGTCGCTGTCCCATGCCGCCGATGGGCCCGTTCTGTAGGCCACGATTGTGGATGCGCACGCGCTCGTTGCCGTCGGCGTTGTAGATCGGCGCGATCAGCAGCACCAGGGAGTCGGCCCAGTCCGCATGCTCTCCTTGGGCGAGATCACGCAGCAGCACGAGCATGGCCTCCTTGCCACAGACCTCGCCGGCGTGGATATTGCCCTGGATCCAAATGCGTGTCTTGCCGGTGGCGAGAACCGCCTCGGGGCTGGCGTCGGCGAGGTCACCGAAGACCATCATCGGCAACGGCCTTCCCTCGTAGGTGTAGCCGAAGGTGGTCAGTTGGAGTCGGGGCGAGGCCGGCGCCACTGCCTCCATGAAGCGTACGACCTCATCGTAGCGGCTGGTCTCACGGTAGCCGCTACGCTCGGCGCGAGTGATGAGAGACGCGGGGTCAACCGTCGGGGTCGGAGAGGTGACACAGGCCAAGAGGGTCAACGCTAAGCTGGTCGAGCAGACAACCGGTAGAGGTCGAATTCCATACATAGGATCCTCAATTTTCCCTGTGAACAGTGCAACCGTTTGCCCTTTCATCTTATTCGTCGCCTCGGGCGATGATCGGGTCGATCCTAGCCAGCATATATCAACGGATTGCTGCTGAGGGCGCGCCCTTTGCCGCGCCCTCGCGACAAAAACCGTTGAGACATGCGGGCTGGTGAAGAGCCAGGACAGTCAGGCGCGCACGAAGAATCAGGTGTGTGCGCCGGCGCCCTTTCCCCCATCATCCAGAATGTCGCGCACCTTACGGGCCAGGGCATCGGCGCTGAAGGGCTTGTAGATGATCGGGGTCACGGCGGCCGGCCGCTGGCCGCTCGAGGTTGCCCTGCCAACATGGCCCGACATGTAGAGAACCTTCAGCGGCGAACGGATCTCGAGGAGCTTACGGTAAAGCTCGGGACCGGGCGTTTCGGGCATGGCGACATCGGTCAGCAGAAGGTCGATTGTACCCGGCTTGCGCAAGAACAGCTCGATAGCCCCCCGCGCCCCGGTGGCGACGCTGACCTCGTAGCCTTGCCTTTCGAGGATACGCTTCACGAGGGAGCCGACCGCCTCCTCATCATCGACGACGAGGAGGGTCTCGCTTCCCCCTCGAAGGGCTTTCTCATCCACAGGGACAGCGAACGATCTTGCGTGCTCCTCTTGCATGTGGGGCAGGTAGACCGAGAATGTGGTGCCCCGGCCGACCTCGCTTTCGACCCATATGTAGCCATCGTGTTGCTTGACGATTCCATAGACGGAAGCCAGGCCGAGACCCGTGCCTTGTCCCTCCGTCTTGGTGGTAAAGAAGGGTTCGAAGATTCGCTGCCGGGTCGCCTCATCCATGCCGTATCCGGTATCCGAGACCTTGAGCAAGGCATAAGGACCCGGTTTCATGACGCCGTTCCCCTCTTCGAATCCCTCGTCGAGGATCACGTTTTCCGTCTCGATGCGGACGGTGCCGCCCGCCGGCATGGCGTCGCGAGCATTCAGCACCAGATTCATCAGCACCTGCTCGAGCTGCCCTGGATCGGCGAGGACGCGTGCTGACGCGGCTCGCGATGTGGTGACCAGCTCCACCTCATCTCCAATGAGGCGTTGTAGCATCTCGTCGATCTCCGAGACTGTGGCATCGAGGTCGATGACTTTTTGCTCCAGAGGCTGCTTGCGACTAAAGGCGAGCAGTTGGCGCGTCAACTTGGCGGCCTGTCTACTCGCGTTGAGGATACGCTCCACATCTCTGCGAGCTGCCTTCTGGTCGAGAATCGCACCCCGTGCCAGCTCAGCTGAGCCGTTGATAACCAGCAGAAGATTGTTGAAGTCGTGAGCTATGCCGCCCGCCAGCTGGCCGAGGGATTCCATCTTCTGGGTTTGCTGGAGTCGTCTCTCTAACACCGTGCGCTCGGTCGTGTCCCGGCCGTACAAATGTACGGTCCGCAGATGCTGCACCGGATGATACGTCCAGGTGAAGGTGCGGCCGTTTACGGCCAGCTCGATCCCATCGACGCTACGACCGTTCAGCAGGCACGAGCGCACCAGCTCAGCGTGGTTCTTGACCAGTAACTCTTCGATCCCCTTGACTCCGTGCCGTTGCTGCACCTTCTCCGCCGCTGGGTTTACGTAAACGATGTGGCCGGCAGCATCGGCGGCCAGAACGAGCCCGGGGTTCTCCCGCGGGAAGGCTGCCAGGCGCTGGTTCTGCTCTTCGGCACGCTGATGTTCGGTGACGTCGCGCATGACGACGGTGCACTCTTGCGTCCCGTACGGTCCGGCGGCGGAGAACCGGCAAACGTCGAGCGTGAGCCACGAGCCATCGTCACACTGTCTCTTCAGGGTAAACGTTTCACCAATGTTCTTGTCGGTAATCTCGACGTCGGCGCGATCAGATCCTTGCTCGTGACCATCGACGATTTCTGGGGGCAGGAACTCCTGGATCGACTTGCCGAGAGCCTGGCCTCGTGTGTGGCTGAGC